>CAMBSB010000157.1:0-12467 GCA_945870155.1 Paludibacter jiangxiensis
AATCCCAATCCGGCTTTTAATGCAAAAAATTTATGCAATTCATCAGTTTCCATTCTAAGTTTTTCGCAGTCGAGCCAAACCAAAAACGATGCTTCGGGAATCATAGGGACTACCTGAGGTACATTTTCTTTCAGGAAATCAGCCACATATTCAATGTTTTTCTGCACATAATCAAGCATTTCTACCCGCCATGCTTCACCATGCTCATAAGCAGCCACTGCACCGATATAGGCAAAAATATTACCTGCATTCATTTCCGAAGCTTCCAGAAATTCGGCAAATTTATGTCTTAATTCACTGTTTGGAATAATATATCCCGAGCTGATTAAGCCCGGCATATTAAATACCTTGGTAGGAGCCATAAAGGTAACCGTATTGTTTTCAGCCCATTCCGAAACCATTGCCAAAGGAGTATGAGGCGTTTTGCCGGGCAAAACCATATCGGCATGTATTTCATCCGAAATGATGATTACATGGTGCTTCTCGCAGATAGAGGCAAATTGTTGCAACTCTTCTTTAGTCCATACTCTACCTCCCGGATTGTGTGGATTACAAAGTATAAATAATTTGGTTTTCGGCGTGAATTTTTGCTCTAAATCTTCAAAATCCATATCAAATTTACCCGCCTGCTCTTTCAAAGGATTATTGACCAATACCCGATTGTTATTTTGAATAACATCAAAAAATGGGTAATATACAGGCGATTGAACTATTATTTCATCTCCAATTTCAGTCAGGCTTTGTACAGCAAAAGCCAATCCGGGAACAATTCCGGGTAAAAAACCTATCCATTCACGTTTTAGTTCCCATTTATGATGTTCAGTTATCCATTTTTGCATCAGTGGATAAAAGTTTTTGGGAGGCATGGTATAACCCAGAATTGGATGTTTCAGTCTTTCACTTATTGCATTCAATATAAAATCGGGCGTACGAAAGTCCATATCAGCCACCCAAAGTGGTAAAAGATCTTCTGTTCCAAAAAGAGCTTTGCAACGTTCAAGTTTTACCGCATTGGTTCCTTTGCGGTCAATTATTTCGTCAAAATTGTACATTATTTATTTGATATTTTTGTAACTTTTCAGCCACCCTGCCCCCGAGGGGGGGAGTTCTTGAGCATTTTTCAATATTTAATCAATCATTAAATTTCAATTTATGGCATTTTTATGTCATTTTAATTTGATGTTAATTTAAAATCAATGTTCTGAACTATTAGAGCAATACTAGTTACATGTTTTTATTATTTAAAATTTCTATAGAAAATCACATTATTTATCTTTTGTAAGCTTATAGCCTGTATATTCCCCCATTTGGGGGTTAGGGGGCATATTATTCAAATACTTCTTTTATCGGTTTTCCTATGCAAGCATTTGGAAATGGGATATTTAGAAGTCGTGAAAGGGTAGGAGCGATGTCGGTTATATTATAAGCATTAATAATAGTTTTCGTAGGTAATTTTGAGCCATATAAATAAAAAGCTGTGTTTGCCATGATGGCATTCGATTCGCCTACCGGATTCATTTTATCATCCACTTCGAGCCACCCCGGAAGTAGCGTAAAAACAACATCGCCCATGCTGTTTTTGAATGTAGAATTTCGCAAACGTGCAATTTCAGAACTTGAATTTCCTGATATGCCGTTTAATTGAGTAGACGTAAACGCCGATTGTATACCTTCAAATTCGAGCATAAAGTTGGCCAAGGCAGTCTGTATTTGATTAAGATCCAGTTTTTTCTCCTCAATTTTTCGTTTATTTAAGAAAATATTTTTACCGTAATATCCTTCTATCCATTTTTCCTGACCATAAAGAGCCATCAAATAGGTGTTTACCAAAGCCATAGACCGACTGGCATTAAAATATCCCGACGGAATTTTATTTTCACCTAACTCCGATGGCGTGTGCACTTCAGTTTGATTTCCAAACATAAAAACCAGGGTTCTATCCATACCTACTTGATTGTCAATTTTCTGTAACAGATACTGTATTTCTTTATCAAGTCGGTAATAAATATCTTCCTTTTCGATGGTTTTTAAAGAAAAATATTTTTCATTAGGCACTCTTACTGTAAATTGTAACAACAACATATCCGTGTAATTGTCCATACCCAAATTTTCTTGTTGCAGTATTTTAAGTCCCAATTCAGCAACCAAAGAGTTAGCTGATGGAGTATTTTTAAGAATTGAAATAGATGAATTTTTATTCTGCCTGTCCGTTGGTTTATATTCAAAAGCTTTTTTAGGACTATCTTTCCCTTGTGCCGATAAATAAGTGTTGGTCGAAAACATGGGTTGCCAGTTGCGATCAACCAGATTTTTAAATTCCCCGTTTACATTCATTTCATCTGCTTTACTATGAAGTCCATCCTGATAGTAACCCGTTGTAATCCATTTCATAAAAACATCATCAATCCAGGCCACACTTTGTGCAGAATGACCTCCTAACATAATGGTTTCCTCAGCATTTATTCCTATTGCATAGGTTTTTGAATTACGGTGACTTTCCATTACGAGTTCATCTAAAATGCTACTTGAAAGCATATTATGAGCTGAATATTGTAACTTTGTACCTATCCCGATTTCTTGATTATCTTGAATAATTGATTCAATTTCACCTGAATTTTTATTGTAAAAATAATTACCAACAATACCATGATAATAAGGAACCGTTCCTGTCATAATTGTAGCAATATCGGCAGTATTTCCGGCAGAAACTATGTTGTAATTTAAATTTTTGAAATTTATTCCTTTACCAACCAGTCGTTTGAAGCCATTTGTATCGAAATAATTCCACAGTTGCTCCAAATGTCTTTGTTGAAGTCCATCAACCATTATCCCTACAACCAAACGTGGTTTTTCAGGAGTAATTGTCTGTGCTTCAGTTGTTAAATTGAAAATGCAGAATATAGCAAAAAGGACAAATTTATTAAATGAAAATCTCATTTATTGTATATTGTAAATGGATAAATAGTAAATTTATAAAACTCCTTTGGTCGAAGGCAATTCAAACTGATAAATATCGCGTTTGATAGCCATTTTCAATGATTTGGCTAATGCTTTAAAAATACCTTCTATTTTATGGTGCTCATTATCTCCCTCAGCTTTGATATTCAAATTCATTTTGGCTGCATCGCTGAACGATTTGAAAAAATGTAATATCATTTCGGTGGGCAAATCGCCAATATATTCACGGTTAAACTTTGCATCGTAAACCAGCCACGGTCTTCCACCAAAATCAAGCGCCACGGAACACAAACAATCGTCCATGGGTAAATAAAAACCATAACGTTCAATACCTCTTTTGTCGCCTAATGCTTTTCCAAAAGCCTCACCCAAAGCAATAGCCGTATCTTCGATGGTGTGGTGCTCATCTACTTCTAAATCACCTTTTACTATGATTGTTAAATCGCAACCTGAATGTTTACCTACCTGATCCAACATGTGATCGAAGAACTTTAAACCGGTGTTGACATTACATTTGCCTGTTCCATCCAAATTCAGTTCTATCAAAATATCAGTTTCTTTGGTGGTACGTTGAATAGTAACTTTGCGTTCGCCTGCAAACAAAAATTCGGTAATATTATCCCAATTAGTGGTTTGTAAAGCACAAAATTCGGATAATCCGTCTTTTTCAAGCAGTTCAAAATCATTACTGATAAAAATTGCTCTACATCCCAGATTTTTAGCCAATTGCACATCCGTAATTCTATCTCCAATAACAAACGAACCTGCCAAGTCATATTGATCAGAGAAATATTCCGTTAACATACCGGTTCCCGGTTTGCGTGTAAGCAAATTGTCTTCCGGAAACGATTTGTCAATGAATACTTTATCGAATTCAATGTCTTCGTTTTTTAAAATTTGCAAAAACATTTTTTGAACCGCATCAAAGTTTTCCTGTGGGTAAACGGGTGTTCCTAAACCATCCTGATTTGTAACTAAAGCCCATTCAAAATCTAGCTTTTTACGTATAAAATAAAGATTTCGTATAGCTCCGGGAAGGAATTCAATTTGTTCAACTTCGTCTACTTGAAATGTTAAAGGTGGTTCAATAATTATTGTACCATCCCGGTCGATAAATAGTACTTTTCTTTTGGTTATTTTATTTGAATTGTTCATTATAATTAATAGGATTTTTTATTTAAAAAATAAAGTACAAAAATAGTTCATTTTTGTGTGAAAAGAAAATGAAAATGATTCTGAATCAATTAAATAATTATTATTTGATTATAATAGCAAAAATACACTCATTTTCAAATTATTGTTAGTACTTTTGCAGAAAATTATAAAAAATTTGTGATATTAGTTAATGTTTTAGTAGTCAAATAATTAGTTTATTATGGAATGGTTAATTTCTCTTCTTACTAAAGAAAGTATAGCCCACATTATTTTACTTTACTCTTTTGTAATTGCCATTGGAGTTATGTTGGGTAAAATTAAATTTTTCGGAATATCGTTGGGAGTTACTTTTGTATTGTTTGTAGGTATACTTGTTGGGCATTTTGGATTTACAGTTCCCGATGAAGTCTTACATTTTATTCGAGAATTTGGGTTAATATTATTTATTTTCTCTATTGGTCTTCAGGTTGGTCCCAGCTTTTTCTCTTCATTTAAAAAAGGGGGGATGAAACAAAATCTGCTTGCTGCATCTGTGGTTTTATTGGGTGTAGTTGTTACCATTGGTTTATATTATTCATTTGGTGGTAGGATTCCGATGCCTATGTTTGTTGGTATTTTATCGGGTGCGGTTACAAATACACCCGGTCTTGGAGCTGCTCAGGAGGCATTACGTCAATTGCATGATGCCGGACAAATCACTGAAATACCTCAAATTGCCCTGGGTTATGCTGTAGCTTACCCACTTGGAGTTACCGGTATAATTCTTTCGTTAATATTTTTACGTGTAATTTTTAAAGTGAGTTTTGATGATGAAACAAAGAAACTTAACGAAATGAAAAGTGAGTCATTGGATACTCCAAAAATTATAACAATCAAAGTACAATCAAAAGCCATTGATGGTAAAAATTTATCACAAATCAGAAAATTAATTGGACGGCAATTTGTTGTTTCACGTTTGTTAAGCGATGGTATATTCTCAATTCCCAATGGTAAAACTATCCTTAAAAATGGTGATACAGCACTCATTGTAACTACCGAAGCTGATGCAGAAGCCATCATTGCTTTTACCGGCGATATGATTGAATACGATTGGAAAGAATCGGATAATAAGATGATTTCCAGACGTATAGTGATTACAAAAGGAGTTATTAACGGTAAAACGCTGGGTTCGCTCAAATTACGCTCAGTGAATGTTAATTGTACGCGTATTGTTCGTGCAGGTTTCGATTTATTGGCAAACCCTGATTTAGTGCTTCAGGTGGGTGACCGTGTAGTTGTTGTAGGAAATGCAGAATCGATTAAACGTGTTGAAGAAATGTTGGGAAATACCCTCAAACGATTGGATGAACCACACATGATAACATTATTTATTGGTATATTTTTAGGAATTATTTTTGGTAGTATTCCAATTTTTATACCGGGTATGCCAATGCCTGTGAAACTGGGTTTGGCTGGTGGTCCATTGGTAATTGCAATTATTCTGGGGCGGTTTGGATTTAAATTGAAATTGATAACTTACACAACCCAAAGTGCTAACTTGATGTTGCGCGAAATTGGTATAACACTTTTCTTGGCCAGTGTAGGTCTTGCCTCGGGTGGAAAATTTGTGGAAACAGTCATCTCGAGTAATGGTTTAATTTGGGTAATGAGTGGGTTTTTAATTACAACACTTCCTCTTTTAATTGTTGGTTTTATTGGACGCAAGTTTATGAAAATGAACTATTTCAATCTGATGGGTTTGCTTTCGGGAAGTATGACTGATCCTCCTGCCTTGGCTTACTCTAACGCTATTGCAGGCAATGATGCTCCTTCAATTTCATATTCTACGGTTTATCCTTTGACCATGTTTTTAAGGGTTATTCTGGCTCAAATTTTAATTTTGGCATTTGTTTAAATACAATTAATAAAATTCATAAAACGGACATTCACTAAAACGGATTGTCCGTTTTTTTATCCAATAAAATAAAACACAAACATTTTAACGAATTTTTCAAAAAGTGTTTGTATATTTGTATTTGCAAGAATTAAAAACATGTATTAAATACTTTTTTGCTTTTTTGTTAGCTTTTTGGTAAATCTTTACAGATCTAATTTAGTATTGCTATGGAAAGTAAAATCAGTTTATCAAACCAAAACATAATTGAAAACCGCATTTTCAATATACGAGGAATGCAGGTAATGATTGACAGAGATCTGGCAGAATTATACGGAGTTGAAACTAAGCGTATTAATGAACAGGTCAAAAGAAATTCAGTGCGATTTCCTTCTAGTTTTTGTTTTCAATTAAACAAAAATGAAAGTATTAAACTGGTCGCAGATTGCGACCGGTTTGAAAAACTCAAACATTCTTCAAGTTTACCTTATGCATTTACTGAACAAGGTGTTGCCATGCTTTCAGCAGTTTTAAAAAGTGAAACCGCAATAAAAGTTAGCATTCAAATTATGCAGGCATTTGTCGATATGCGTAAATTTATTACTAACAATGCTTTAATTTTCCAACGATTAGAAAAACTTGAAAAAGTAAGTTTCGAATCAGATGCCAAATTTGAACAAATTTTCAAGGCACTTGAGCATAAAGATATTAAACCAAAAAAAGGGATTTTTTTCGAAGGACAAGTATTTGATGCCTATACTTTCATCGCGAATTTAATTAGAAAAGCAGAAAAATCGATTATTCTGATTGACAATTATGTTGATGATAGCGTTCTGACTTTATTTGCAAAAAAGAAATCCGGCGTAAAATTTAAAATTTATACCAATCAAATTAGCAAACAACTAGCATTAGATATTAAAAAGTATAATTCGCAATATGAAAAAGTTGAGGTTTTTGAACTCAAATTAGCTCACGACCGATTTTTGATTATTGATAATATAGAACTTTATCACATTGGAGCTTCACTAAAAGATTTAGGCAAAAAATGGTTTGCTTTTTCCAAAATGGACTCGGAAGTTGTACCTTTGCTAAACAAAATAACTGAATACTCTTAACTATCAACTAAAAACATGCTTTACCCCTCTCATTTCGAACAAAAAATTGATTTCACTACAATTCGTCAATTGCTTAAAGATAAATGTATCAGCACTTTGGGCGAAGAAAAAGTAGACAATATTAAATTTACAGCTGATTTTCTCGAAATATCCACGGCATTAAATCAAACTGATGAAATGCTTCGTGTAATTACAACCGATGGGGAAGAATTACCGATTGGTGATTTTTACGATATTCGTCCTGCTTTAGCTCGTGTTCGAATTGAAGGACTTTTTTTAGATGAATTGGAAGTTTTTGGACTTTGGAGAGCATTAGAAGCAGTTCGAAAACTAGTTTCGTTTCTTACTAAAAAGGAAGACAATCCCTATCCGTATTTAAATGCTTTGCTTCCCGGAGTACTTACATTTCCACTGATTATTAAGCGTATAGATTCACTTTTAAATAAATTTGGTAAAATAAAGGACAATGCTTCAGCCGAATTAAATCGCATACGCCGGGATATTCATCAAGTTGAAAGTTCTGTTTCAAGAACTCTGAATTCAATTTTACGACAAGCGCAAGCCGATGGATATGTTGAGAAAGATGTGGCACCAACCATGCGCGAAGGTCGATTGGTAATACCTGTTTCACCGGCTTTTAAACGCAAAGTGAGCGGAATTGTACACGACGAATCAGCCACAGGAAAAACAGTTTTTATAGAGCCTACTCAGGTTGTAGAAGCCAATAACCGTCTGCGCGAGCTGGAAGGGGAGGAGCGACGTGAAATTATCAGGATTCTTGTTGATTTTACCAATTTTATCCGACCCTATTCCGAGGATATTTTTGCCTCTCAGGATTTTTTGGGAACTATCGATTTTTTACGTTCCAAAGCACTTTTTGCCCTGGAAATTAATGCAATAAGACCAAGAATTGATGATGTTTGTCAACTCGAATGGGCTAAAGCTGTTCATCCTTTATTGTTTTTGTCCTTAAAAAAACAAAAGAAAGAAATCGTTCCACTTGATATTTTACTGAACGAAAAGCAAAGAATTTTAATCATTTCAGGACCTAATGCCGGCGGTAAATCAGTTTGTCTGAAAACAGTTGTTTTACTTCAATATATGTTACAATGTGGACTGCTAATTCCTTTGCACGACAGCAGCAGAGCCGGAATTTTTGAGCGATTATTTATTGATATTGGCGATGAACAATCTATCGAAAATGACCTTTCTACCTATAGTTCGCATTTGATGAACATGAAATTTTTTATTAAAAATAGCAATTCCAAAACATTATTGCTCATTGATGAATTTGGAACAGGAACAGAACCAATGATTGGAGGGGCTATTGCCGAAGCCACACTGGAACGATTTAATAATAATAAAACTTATGGAGTTATAACAACACATTATACCAATCTGAAGCTTTATGCCGATGCCACAGAAGGTGTTGTAAATGGCGCCATGTTGTACGATAGGCAACACTTACAGCCACTTTTTCAACTGAGTATAGGTAATCCTGGGAGTTCATTTGCTATCGAAATTGCCCGAAAAATTGGTTTACCCGAAGATTTAATTGCCGAAGCTGCCGAAAAAGTTGGTTCTGACCGCATGGATTATGATAAACATTTACAGGACATTGTAAGGGACAAACGATATTGGGAGAATAAACGGCGCGATATTCGCATAAAAGAAAAAAAACTGGAGGAGACGGTTGCAAAATATGAAACTGAATTATTAAGTATTGATAAGCAGCGCAAGGAAATTACCCAAAAGGCCAAAGCTGAAGCACAGACTTTATTGAGTGATACCAATGCAAAAATTGAGAATACCATACGGCAGATAAAAGAAGCGCAAGCCGAAAAGGAAAAAACGAAAGAAGTAAGAAAAGAACTGGAAGTTTTTAAAGAAAAAGTATTGTCCGATAAAACATCGGGTGTTTCGTTAAGTAATATAAAAAGCCCTAAGCCACAACTTCAACTAAATAAGAAAAATCAAACCGAAAAACGAGAATTAAAAACCGAGAAAGCGCTTATTCTTCAACCCGGAAATCATGTTCGACTGAAAGGGCAGTCAACAATCGGAACTATTATCGAAATACAGGATAAAAATGCTTTAGTTGCTTTTGGGCAAATGAAGTCGACCATAAAACTATCTAAAATTGAGCTTGTTAGCAATGCTCAATTAAAAAAAGAAAATCGCAAGTACGAAAATCTGGGACAAACTACTACCGATGAAGTTCGTCAGCGCAAGCTCACATTCAAATCTGAAATTGATGTGCGTGGAATGCGTATTGACGAAGCTTTGCAGGCTGTTACTTATTTTATTGACGATGCTGTAATGGTTGGAATAGCATCTGTACGAATATTACATGGTACCGGAACGGGTGCTTTGCGCCAAATGATTAGACAATACCTGGGTACAGTTTATGGTGTAAAAAGCTATCGCGACGAACATGTACTGTTCGGTGGTGCAGGAATTACGGTAATTGAATTTGAGTAAATTGGCCCCCTAAATCTGCCCCCTAACCCCTGCCTACCGCAGGCAGGCCCTGAAGGGGGAATTAAGAGGGTGAGTTTGAGCTCTGAGGCAAAAATAATTCCAAAGAATAGGTCTTTAAGCCCCCATTTGGGGGTTGGGGGTCTGACTTATTCTGATTTATTTGTAAGCCACAAATCCAACAAAGTGATGGCTGCCATAGCTTCAACAATTGGTACTGCACGTGGTAAAACGCATGGATCATGTCGTCCGCGAGCTTCAAGTTCTATCTCGTTTTTATGAATGTCCAGGGTGTTTTGTTTTTTCGATATGGTAGCAACCGGTTTAAACAATACACGGAAATAAATATCCTGACCATTGCTTATGCCACCTTGAATCCCTCCTGAATTGTTAGTTTGAGTGCTTATTTTATCTCCTTCTTTAATAAACGAATCATTCATTTCCGATCCTTTCAGATGAATGCCTTCAAATCCACGTCCATAATCAAAACCATGAGTAGCATTGATACTCAACATGGCCTGTGCCAAACGGGCTTGCAATTTATCAAAAATAGGCTCTCCCCAACCAATGGGTACTCCTTTTACTATACAACTCACTATCCCTCCAATTGAATCACCTTCTTTTTTCAATTCCTGTATGTAGGTTATCATTTTTTCGGCAATTTCTGTTTGCGGACAACGTACTATATTGCTTTCTATCAAGGATAAATTAGTTGTTTCAAAATTTTCGGTCATGGCAATATGACCCACTTGTGAAGTAAATGCAGTGATTTCTACACCTAAGTTTTTCAGTGCAAGTTTGGCTATAGCCCCGGCAACCACACGCGACGCTGTTTCGCGGGCTGAACTCCTGCCACCGCCTCTGTGATCGCGAATGCCATATTTTTGCTGATACGTATAATCGGCATGAGATGGACGATACACTTCTTTCAAATGATCGTAATCAGTGCTGTGTTGATTTTGATTCCAGATGATAAAAGCAATGGGCGTACCGGTAGATTTTCCTTCGAAAATCCCCGAAAGAAACTCTACTTTATCATCTTCTTTGCGCGGCGTAGCAATAGATGACTGACCGGGTTTGCGTCTATCCAATTCACTTTGAATATAAAGTGCATCAATTTCTATTCCGGGAGGACAACCATCAATTATTCCACCTATTCCCTTTCCGTGCGATTCACCAAACGAAGTGAAAGTAAAGAGTTTACCTATTGTGTTTGACATTTTTCTTTAATTTACAATTTACAATTTACATAAATACAATTGCAAAGATACTCATTTTTCAAAAATAATTTGAGAATAAAACTATTTTATGTGAATAGAAATAGTTGAATTAAATAACAAGAACATGAATTTTTGTTGATTTTTATAGTTATAAATTGATATTAATAATAATTATTGTATATTTGCAAATAATATTTATTATTAACGAAGCTTGTAAGTAAAAATTCGCTTTGTTTTAAAAAATAAAAAATAAAACGTAATTATATCAACTATGTATTTAAATTTCAATTATTTATTCAATTTAATGGAGTAAACTGAAAATCCTTAAAAGAGTAGGTAAAACATGTTAAATATAAAATAGTATGAAAAAAGTATCAATTTTTCTAACTTTAATCAGTTTTACATTGTTAATTAGTGCTCAAAATTACGAATTAAGTTTTGTCGGCAATGGAGCAAGTTCCACTGTTGATAGTGTTCAAATTGTTAATCTTTCAAATGGTAATTCTAAAAGTTTAAAAGGCTCACAGGTTTTACATCTCATTCCTGCTGTGAACACACTGTTAAAAAACAATGTTTCAAAGGCTACAAATTCATTAAACTTTTTCCCAAACCCTTTTGTTGAAAGCTCTTTTTTTTATTACGAAAGTTCAGATGAAAGTTTTGTAACATTAAATGTTACTGATATAAGTGGTAAAAGAATTTTTAACGTCCAACAAAAGCTTGGAATTGGAATTTATAAATTTGAAATAAAGGGTTTAAATTCGGGTTTGTTTCTAGTAAATCTAAAATCAATTGACAATCAATATTTTGGTTATCTAATATCAAGAAATACTATAAATAAAATGCCTAGTTTAACACTTGTCGAAGAGAAAATAATGTCAAATTCTTTAAAAAAGATTCAATATTCGCAACCTCAATATGTTGATATGGAATATACTGATGGTGAAATTTTAAAATTCACTTTTTTTTCGGGTGTTTTTAGAACTATTTCAACTTATATTCCAACTCAAAACGAAACAATTAATTGTATGTTTGTTGAATGTCGTGATTTTGATGGGAATAATTACTCTGTGGTGAATTTATATGGACAAACTTGGATGGCAGAGAATTTAAAAACGACTAAATATTGTAATGGAGATGTTGTATTAAATGAACAAAATATGACAAACTGGTCAAAATTAGGACAAGGATCTTATGTATCATATTTTAATATGCCGACTTATGATATTATATATGGTAAACTTTATAATTGGTTTGCAGTAGCCGATACCAGGAATATCTGTCCCTGTGGCTGGCATGTACCTTCCGATAACGAATGGACTATTTTAACGAATAACTTAGGGGGTGAAGACTTTGCAGGAGCAAAATTAAAACAAACAGGTATAGAATTTTGGCAAAGTTCAAATACAGCATCAAACAGTTCAGGCTTTACTGCACTACCAGCAGGAGCTCGCTCAAATTTAGGTTATTTTGGAGAACAAGGTAGTACGGCATATTTTATGACAAGTACCGCACAAAGTGATCCAAAATATATTTGGCTTAGAGGAATTGGAAATGGTGAAGCAATTTTTAGAAATGAAAGCGTAAAGACTTTTGGAGGTTCAATACGATGTGTTAAAAATTAGATTGATGTCTTAACTTCATAAATATCAATTTAAAATTTGGTTC
>CAMBSB010000158.1 GCA_945870155.1 Paludibacter jiangxiensis
TAAACACATAATTCTAAAGCCCGACTTCTCCATTCCCGATTTGGAATTTGTAAATGCAGACTACGAAACGCCTTATGGCAAAGTAGTTAGTAACTGGCAGAAAAATCTGATGAAGTTGCATTGGGAAGTAACTATTCCTGTAAATACAAGTGCAGAAATTCATTTGCCAAACGGAAAAATTCAAAAAATCGGATCCGGTTCGTATGTTTTTGATGTAGAAATTCCAAAGAATAAAAATATAGTTACCAACGAATTTTTGTACGAAAAAGCTGATTTCTCGCAATGTCATTCGGCTACAATTGTCGAGACTACCAATGGCGATCTGGTTTCTGCATTTTTTGGTGGTACTCGCGAAGGTCATCCCGATGTTTGTATCTATGTTTGCCGCAAGGATAAAGGCAGTACTACATGGACAAAACCTGCACTCGCTGCTGATGGAATTTTGAGTAAAACTGAGCGCAAAGCTTGCTACAATCCTGTTTTGTACCAAATGGAAAACGGACCGCTTTATCTTTTCTACAAAATTGGTAAAAATGTAGCGGATTGGAAAGCTTATCTGAAAATGAGTAATGATGGTGGTCGCAATTGGAGTAAAGCATTTCCCCTACCCGATGGTTATTTGGGTCCAATTAAAAATAAAATTGTTGATGTGGAAAGAAAATCCATAGCACCATCGAGCAGAGAAACAGATGGATGGAAAATATATTTCGAAATTGCTGAGGACGGTGGTCGTAAAACTCATATTGTAGGACCACTCGAAGCTGAAAAAGCTGTTTTGACACAGGATATGCTTGCCGGAAACGAAATAAAAGTGGCCGATATCGAAGGTGGCGATAACTCGAAACAATCAACTATTCAAGGCATTCAGCCAAGTATTTTAAAACATAAGGATGGTCGACTGCAGATTCTTTGTCGCACGCGCAACGGTAAAATAGCTACAGCATGGAGCTCAGACAAGGGAGAAACATGGACGCCGCTAACGCTCACCAATTTACCAAATAATAATTCAGGCACCGATGCCGTAACACTTCAAGATGGGAGACATTTGCTTATTTATAATAATATTGCTACACCTCCCGGAGCAAAAAAAGGAATACGGACTCCATTAAATATTGCCATGTCGGAAGATGGTATAAATTGGAAAATGATACTGACTCTCGAAGATTCACCCGTTTCACAATATTCTTACCCAAGCATTATTCAGGGTAAAGATGGACGAATTCATGCGGTGTATACCTGGAGACGGCAAAGAGTGAAATATGTGGAAATTAAATTGTGAATATTTAGTGTTTTTATTGAATAAAAAATAAGGGAGTCTAAGATAAAAATTATAGTTCTCAAGCATTGACAGTCTGAATTCTTTAATACTAAAGAATTTGCTGAAAATATTAAGTATTTAAATTTAGAAGTATAATTTGAGAGGGTTCCATTCGTTCACCAAATGCACCACGCTAAATTCCAATAATAAAGAATTTAGCGTTTACCTTTTAGATTTACGCTAATCATCTTAATTTTGGGGTCAATTTGAAATTTTTTTTCTTTTAAAGCATGTTTTCAAACCGCATATATCGCAACCATAAGGTGTAATTTCGAAACCATTACCCAACCCAATGATACCGCTAATGGATTTTACTGGATGCATCAAACTCGAATCGTTCAACTCCACACCACAAGGTTTATTGGGCATAAGTGCAAATAACTGTTGCTGCTCACGAACATGCCAACTGCAATGTCCCGGACTGTACGAATGTGAAATTTGGAGTCCGAGCAAATCGGCTTCTACGGCGATTTTTGACGTTACAAAACGAACGGTCGCTTCGGCTATTTCAGTACCTATGGAATAAGCCAAAAACTCCGAAACTAAATCGCCTTCGGCTCTGAATTGATCTAAATACAGGTCAAACTCCTCACCTGCAGTAACTACAAAAGCCGCAAAATGGGTTGCATCAGACAAGTATTTTGTAATTACCGCTCCAACTTTAATTCGAATATCATTTATTTCAAGGTAATTTTTATCTGGTATTTTTCCGGATGAAATAATAAAACCAAACTGTGGAAAACAAATGTTACCGATTTCGGAAAGCATTAAATCAATCATTTCAACAAATTGATCATCAGGCGTATTACCACCATATCCAAGATTCAAATATATTTCATTTAAATTTATGTCCAAATCACTGATTGAAAGTCTATTTTGTATCCAATTCATCTTATTTGATCTTTATTCTTTTGTCTTTGCTCTTTAATCTTTGTTCTTTTGTCTTTTGTCTTTGTTCTTTGATCTTTGATCTAATTAAAACAACATCTTATCCACATAAATATCCTGAAAATTGGGATGACTTTCGAGGTTTATGTGTATGGTTTTTGAGCGAATTTCGTCAATTGTATTTGCATCCTGAAACAAAAACATTTTTGCTCCAATCAATGCCGTATTTCCCATTTTATGAATTTTTGTTACGGGCAATTCTATCATTCCGGTTTCAACTAAATGCGAACTATTGATATAATTACCAAAACCACCTGCAATATAAATACTTTGAATGTCAGCGAGTTGTATTTTCAAACTTTGACAAAGTATTTCCAGCCCTGCGGCAATGGCGGCTTTTGCCAACTGAAATTCGTTGATGTCTTTTTGCGTAAGCGAAATGCCTTTTATTAATTCGATGGTTGATTCACCGGAATTTATCTCGCCAAAAATGCCTAACAAATCCTGTTTTCGCAATAGGGCAATGGCATCTACCAAAGCACTTCCACAAATTCCTTTGGCCGAAACATTACCAATCACATTTGCAATTAGTTTGTTTTCAACAAGTTTAAACGACGAAACAGCTCCGGTTGTTGCCCGCATGCCCATCGAAATATTCGTTCCTTCGAATGCTGGCCCGGCGGCTGTAGAAGCGCAGATAAGTTGATTTTTGTTACCAACTACTATTTCGCCATTCGTGCCTAAATCAATCAAAGCGCAATATGTATCGTTTTTGTGCATACCTGTAGCGGCAATTCCGGCCAGAATATCACTGCCCACAAAACTACCAATGGAAGGAAAAAAAGTAATATCACCCACTACTTCAAAATTCCAATCGAGTTCGGAAGTTGTGAATGTTATTGCGTGTAAATGTGGTGTGTCGAATGGATATTGCGATAGCGGCGACACATCGAAGCCACTGAAAATGTGATGCATAGCGGTGTTACCCACAATAGCTATTTTATGCAAAGGAACATTATGTTTAACTAATAAAAGTTCAATCATTGTACCGATATTGAACCGAATCAGTCGCTTCAATTCGTGCTCATTGCCATCGATACAAGCCTGAATGCGCGAAATTAAATCGGCACCAAATTTCACCTGCGGATTGAGCATCGTTTCTACAGCCAGTACTTTTGCAGTTGCGAGGTCGATTAATTGTGCCACCAGCGTTGTGGTTCCCAAATCTACAGCTACGCCAAAGCCCCTTTGCGGGGAATATTCAAATTCGCTTTCGTCAGCCAAAATCAAGTGATTGTATTGGTCAATTTCGAGGGTAATATCGCTCGTACAAGTACTGTAACAAGCCAATCGCCATTCGGCACCAAGTCCGAGCAGTGCTAATTTTTGCCTGTGAATGTCGGTTGTTTCAATTTCGCCAGCCACTAATTTTACCTTACATTTTCCACAAGTACCTTTTCCACCACACGGAAACTCAATGCCATATTCGTGCAGCACATCAATAAGCGGCGTTTGGTCGTTTACAGTCAGCGTTTTGCCTAAAGGTTGGAGATGTATGTTGTGTTTTTTCATTCTCGAAATAATTTCTTTAACTCGCTATCGAAAATTTCAATTTTATTTATGTCGGATTTTTCAATAATAATAACAAATTCGCTTTTTGAATAATCAAGGCAACTTTCAAATAAACAGCCAGTTAAGGTATAGTTTAGCAATTTCCACCCCTCCATTGTTTTAATCGTTCCTTTTGCTCGTAAAATACTAGTGTTCGCAACTAATATTCTAGCCAGCTTTTCAGCATCAAAAGCCGTTTCATTGTCAAAGGTATAACTTTTTTGCAAATAATTATCAGCCGACAAACCTGCTTCGAATAATGAATACGGATTAATTTGGGGTTTTTCAACCATACTTTCTACATCGAGTATAGAAATATCAGATTTTGTTACATCGAAAATATTAGCTTTTGGAAAATTAGCTTTGAATATTTTGATTAATTCGGCTTTTTCAAATTCATTGCTTAGTAAATCAGTTTTACTGAAAATAATAAAATCGGCTTTGTCAATCTGACGTTTAAAAATCGGAATTGTAAGTTTTACTGGATTTCTCACCATTAAAATATCAACTAAACAAAAAATAGGTTTTAAGAAGAGCGCAGGATTAGTGCTTACAATTTCCGAAACCATATCGATGCCACCTAAACCGGTGGGTTCAATAATGATACGTGAATATTTATCCGAATTCAGTATTTCTTGTAGGCTTTCATTTAGATACAACTTGGCAGTACAACAAATACAACCACCTGAAATTTCGTACACTTCGCCTTTTTTTGCCGATTGTATTGTTTTTCCATCAATATTGACTTTCCCAAATTCATTTACCACAATAGCCCATTGCTCGTCAGTGGTTTTCTGATTTAATAAATTAAGTATGAACGTAGTTTTGCCAGCACCCAGAAAACCTGATATGACATTTACAGGTATCACAATCCGTATTCAGCCAATGTAAATTTACTTTGATCTACCAACGGCAGCATCATTTCCACAAAATCGCTTTCATTTTCAGGAATGCTTTCCAATTCTTCGCGCATATAAGGCAAGTAGCTTATTTCCATATCCGACAGTTTAAGTCTGCCCAACGCTATGGCTTCTTCGATAATGTCGATAGTTACTAACGCGCCGTTGCGGGCATTGGCAACGTACGAATCACCTTTGACCAAATCGCGCGAAATGCGGATAACGTTTTCGGGAGCTAAAATCAACGCTTGCGGGTCGGTGTAAATATCCGACGAAACCAACAATTGTTGCAATACGCTGCAATGTAATTTTCCAGCTTTTAAAGCTTCGTTCATTAAGCGGGCATCGTATTCCAGTTGTTCCATATAGGCTGTTGGAGCCATTCCCGACAATAATTTTATATTCTGAACGGATTCGTTGCTCCACAAGTCAGCACATGCCGAAGCTATATTTCCAATCGGACTTAAATGCGCACAAGCGGCCGTTTTACCTTCCATCGAAATCGGAATTCCGGTTATGGCTTTCAGGAATGGTCCTTCGTAACCACAATCTTTGTCAGGTCCAACTGCGCCTTCTTCCATAGCTACAATAGAGCGAACGACAGAAATTACACGCACCACAGCAGCAAATACTTTCGGAATATACTTTTTCTCAGCCAAAACCATAGCGGTATTTGCAAATCCGCAAGCCGAATCACCAGCTGCAATTCTACCTTGTTTGTTGGCTACATCTACAATTTTTTTCCATAAAAACTGCATGTCGCGCACGCCAAGTACCGATAAAGCAAACATCACGGTTTTTATGTCGCAGTTCATCAACGCATCGTCCGACACCTCTTTACCTCCGGTGCTTTCAATCGAAAGCAAATCGCCACCTGCCAAAGCTCCTTTTTCGAAAAGTTCCATCATGGGCTCCAAATATTGCGAAGTGCGTTGGCGAGCCGGACGCTCAAATTCGCGTAAATCGTTGGGAGTTAAACGAATTTCTGATTTCAAACCATACTTTTGATAATAGTTTTCACAAATTTCATTCATTACCTTTACGATCTCGATACCAATTGTTGGCGTTTTGGTCATTTCGAGCAATGTTTCTAACTCCAAAACCACACCTTTCGATTCCAAATGCAACGCACGCTCCAATGCACCTTCGGCTATTTCGCGGTAATGTTCATACACTTCTTTCAGCGTACTGTCATTTATACTCATAATAGGCAGTGTAAAATTTAGTTCTGCATACACCTGACCGCCACCAATTTCCAAACCGCGGCGGGTTTTGACTGGTTTTGGGGCTTTCCCAAACATTAAATCTTCGGGATTGTTGATGATTAGACTTTTGTACTTCATGATATTAGATTTATTAGTTATTTATTTACAATTTCTACTTTACCATAATGAAATTTTCACCACAAAAGAACACAATAGAAACACAAAAGAAGAAAAAATTAGTATTATAGTTCACAAAAGAGAATTTTCAATATTGAAAATTATTACTTTTGTTGCCTTTTGTGATCTTTTGTGGTTCAATTCTTATTAAATTTTGCTTTGTTTTTAATTTGGTGAAGTTGAACTATTTTCTATTATTTCTGATTAAATTCTGCTAGAGCTTCAAAAAATGCTTCCACATTTTCGGCTGGTACATGCGGAGGTAAATCGCAACCTGTTGAAAGTACGAAATTGTCGAATTCGGCTGTGCGATTCAATAAATCGCCGATATAGGCTTTAATTTCGGTTGGCGACATCATTTTCATAACACCAACAGGGTCAATATTTCCTAATATCAATTTATTTTTAGGGCACACTTTTAGGGTTTCAACCATATCGATGGCATTGCCAAAATGATAGGCGTCAGCTCCGGTGTATAGCATGGCATCGGTGCAATGACCTGTATTTCCACAATTATGCAGAATAATGGTAAATGTTTCGTCCTGCAATTCGTCCACCAAACGTTTTACATAAACCGACGAAAACATCTGACAATCTTCGTTCGACAAAAGTCCGGCAGCCGGCTCAGCAACTACCACTCCCGAGCAACCGATAGCTTTCAGCTCCCGACAATAATTGATAATTAACTCGGTACATTTGTCGAGTAAAAGCATAATGGCATCCGGTTCGATATAACACGCCATCATTATTTCCGACACATCGTAAAGTCGACCAGCCAACGAAAATGGTCCAATTACGCCTGCCAACACAGGTTTGTCGATGCCCATTTCTACCGTCAATTTATTCGCTTTCAGGTATTCCTGCATACGTCCGGCATTCATATCGGGCACTTTTAGATTTTCAATATCTTCGGCACAAGTGAGCAATCGTCCCAAAATATGCGGCATGTCGTTTTCCTGAAACTCAATCTGACAGCCAAAAGCCTCGGCTTCGAGTGTTAAATCCATAATGACCGTTGTGGCTGCCGATGGAAATACTTCAGCTAATTTTTTGATGGCTTGTGCATGTACTTCGCCACTCTGAACAGCATCTTTTACTTGTTTCCCAATCATTTCAATGCCCGGATGAGTCATAATTGGAATGCTGATTCTTGTTCCGTTATTTATTTGTTGGCTAATCCAACTTTTCATGTTAATCATGTCTTTTATTTTTTATTTTTCGACCCCCAAACCCCCAAATGGGGGCTTTAAGACGTATTATCTTTTCAAATTCTCTAATCTTTCGGAGAATTAGTCTTAGCCCCCATTTGGGGGTTTGGGGGTCATATTTTATTAATTTTAATCATTTTGAACAATTTACAATGCTTCATTTTTTGGCAAAAAACATCCTGTGGCCTTAATTATAAGGCCCTTTATAAGGATATTTTTTTATAAAATGAGTGGAAAATGCTTTTTTACGAAGCCATTTTATTTAGGTACTCAACTACACCTTGTGGGTCTGGTGTATAAGCGTCGGCACCAATTTTTTTGCAGAATTCGTTATTTACAGGTGCGCCACCAATAAATACAAATGTATCAGGCAATTCGGCTTTTATATCAGCAACAATCTGGCCCATATTTACCATGGTGGTTGTTAAAAGTGCAGACAATGCAACTACTGCTCCCGGATGCTCTTTTACAGCCTGAATGTAACGTTCGGCAGGCACATCAACACCCAGGTCAATAACCGACCAACCCGAACCTTCTACCATCATGGCAACGAGGTTTTTACCAATATCGTGCAAGTCGCCTTTTACGGTTCCAATAATAAATGTTCCTTTTGTTTTGATAGCTCCCGAAGCAAAAAATGGTTTCAACACCAACATAGCAGCACCCATGGCACGTGCTGACATCAACATTTGTGGTACAAAAATTTTATTTTCAGCAAATTTCTTTCCCACTTTATCCATAGCCGGAATCAATGCATTTTCGAGAATGTCTTGTGGGCTTACTCCTGCTTCTAAGGCTTTAGTTGTTAACTCCGAAGCTCCGTCCTGTCCTTTCAACTGTGGAGGAAATGGTGATTTTTGGTCGGCTTTTCCTAATTCAACAACTTCGAGTAGTTGTACTAATAATTCGTTCATACTTGTTTTTTTGTAAATAGATTATGATTAATTGATTTTCGATTTTTTATCTTTGTTGGAATGTTGCAAAAATAATGCAGTAAAAGTTATTGCGCTACAACAATTTTCACTACTTTTGGTGCTATATTGACATTTTAGATGTAAATTATACAGATTTACATTAGAGCAAAGAATAAAGACAAAAGAATAAAGACAAAAGAATGTCACAAGTTCCAGAAAAAATTACAAATCCGCAACAACCGTCAATTAAAGTAGGTATTTTTCAGGATAATCTGGAAAATATCAACTGGCATTATCACGACTATTACGAAATTAGTTTTATTACCGAAGGCACGGGCAAACGGTTTGTGGCCGATTCGTTGGATGAATTTTATCCGGGCGATTTGGTATTTGTTGCTCCAAACATCCCGCATACTTGGGTGGTTGATAAAGAGCAATTTACAACCAACGCACGTAAACTTGAAATGGTATATTTACAATTTACAGATGCTACTTTAGGAAAAGAAATGCTTGCTTTGAGCGAGTTTAGTAATGCTGCCAAAGCATTATCTCTTTCGGAAAGAGGCCTTCGTATTGTAGGAGATACACTCAACGAAGCCAGTAATATTTTGCTTCAAATGCCTTATGCAAACAGTTTTAATCGTTATATTTTATTTTTAGAACTGATGGATGTGATTGGAAAAAGTACAGATTTAATTCCCCTGGCAAGCAAAGAATACATCAATAAACGATTTAATACGGAGAATAAACGTATTCTGACTATTCACGAATATTTTATGAAACATTTCCGCGACGAAATAGATTTAGCACAAATTGCTTCGTTGGTAAATATGGCCGAAGGTTCGCTATGTCGGTTTTTTAAGTTGCAAGTTGGCTTAACTATTTTCGAATATCTGAATAAAATTAAAGTTGATTTTGCATGTAAATTGCTTATGAATAAAGAAATAAGCATTACCGAAGTAGCATTCGACAGCGGTTTCAATAACCTGAGTCACTTCAACAAGCAATTTAAAATTATAACAGGTGTAACACCTATGAAATTTAGGCAGTGCCTTTAAAAGGCCATAGTTAATAGTAAAAAAAATCATAGATTAATACTGATTTTTGATATTCTAAAAAAACACATTAATTAATATTGAAAATTTGAATACATTTTTGAGCCATTTATATTGGATTGAAAATTGTATAAATTAATCCAACAATGCTTATCGAATATTTCGAGATTCCGTGCAACGAAACAACCAATAGAACAATGAGACGAACTGGCTTCTACCTCCGGCAGGAAGGGTCGAAATTGGGCTATATTGCTTGTGCAATAGGTATTAATTAAAGTTATCACTGAAATAAGGAGGTGGAGGGTTTGATGATTCAATCTATATGAATCTTCAAACAATTGGCGCTTTTTTTTAACAAGCAGTAATTCAGTTTAATTGTATTAATTTAAAAACACGAAGAACTAAGTTTTAAAAAAATGATTTAATTAGCTATTCTGTTATCATTACGAACAGTAGTTGGTTTGAATTTATACCAAACTGCTATCTTGTTTTTTCATATTTTTGTGATTGAAATAATTATTAGTCTAAATCACATTCACTATGAGCTCCAATAGAAGTATCAGCCTTTTTCTTTTAATACTTTTGTTTAAAACTATTTTGGCACAAACTTACCAAGCTCATATATTCAAAACCGTACCATTTGGTGGTGGCGGCTGCTCTACCGGCATTATAACCTGCCCAACGCAAAAAGACCTTATTTTCGTACGTACTGATATGGGTGGTGCATTCCGATGGATTGAGGCCGAAAAAGGATGGAAAAGTCTGCATTTCGCAGCTCCAAAACCTGGCTTACTTTGTACCGAAAGTTTAGCTATCGACCCATCTTCACCCAACAGGGTTTATATTGTTACTGGCGAAGGTTATTTTGATAGCGGCGCCACTACGTTGATGCGCTCTACGGATTATGGCGACACTTGGGAATATATTGATTTAACGTCATATTTCAAAGCAAGTGCCAATGCGGGAGCGCAAAAAGGAAGTGGAGAGCGATTGATGATAGACCCAAACAAAGGAAACATAATGTATTATGGTTCACGCAATAACGGACTTTGGAAAAGTTTGGATTACGGCAGTACTTGGAAAAAAGTAACCACTTTTCCTCTGCAGTCCAATACCACAGGAAATGGGGTGCTATTCATCGATTATTTAGCTGAATTTTCGCCCAAAGGAGAAGAAACGATGGCGCTTTATGCCGGCGTTTCCAGAGCAGATTTAAAAGCGCCATTGGATTCGGCTAATGTCTATTTATCAATTGATTATGGTTATACATGGACACCCATTTCTTCGCTTAAAGGAGGTGGAAACATCACGCCTCCAGCCAATTACATTCCTCAACACACAGTATATGCCAAAAATAAAATTTATGTAACTTACGGTACAGCACCAAAAGCTTGTGTTTGGCGATATGATATTTTAAGCGAAAGTTGGGAAGATATTTCGCCCGACGACAGTGCTCCAATTTCGGGCATTACGGTTGATAATAAAACAAATCCAACCACAATTGCATTAACTACCAATACCCAGTTTTTATGGCAGGGATGGGTAGCAGGGACTACCACTTGGGGCGACGACATTTATAGAGGTAAAATAGATGCTAGCGGCAAAATAACATGGGACAAGCGTTTAATTATGAATTCGTTGGCTGTCTACAATATAAATGCCGAAGTGGCAAATGGCGGTTTGCACTGGGCATGGGATGTGGAAATTGACCCATTTAATAAAAATCGCGTCTTTGTTACTTCAGGAAACGGAATCTATACTTCTGACAATTTTACAGCCACGCCTTCTGTGTGGTATGCCAATGTTCGTAATTTGGAGCAGACTGTTACCATGGATGTGGCTTCGGTGCCGGGTGGCAAATTTATGCTGGCATTAGGTGATATTTCAGGTGGTGTTTTTTCCGATTTTAACCAAAAATGTATTCGCTTTAACCCTGCTCAAGCTATTACCAACTCGGTAGATTATTCTCCTGGAACAAAAATGTTGATTCGTTCGGGAAGTAGCAGGTTGGCCAACGGAGTTACAGGTAATGTAATGACTTCGGATCAAAATGGAGTACTTTGGACGGGAATAGCTCAAGAGAATATTCCACTTGTTCCGGCATTGCCCAATCCGTTAACTTCTAAAGACTCAGGACCAACATACGGTTATGCTGCCATAAGTGCCGATGGCACAAGTATTGCCTATGCGTTTTCGTGGAAAGTGAATAATGTGAACTATTATGGCACTTATTATACTCGGGATAGAGGTGTTACCTGGAAACTATTGCCATCTTCGAATGATATTAATACAATTGTTTTTGCTGATAAAGTGGCACCCAACAGTTTCTATTTGAGCAATGGCACTATCATTTTTTATTATAAATGGAATGGTACAAGCTATGATTTAAAAACTTACGCATTGCCTACCACAAGTTTGAGTAAGCGATTCCGCATAAACCCTTTGGTGGAAGGTGAGTTTATTGGATGGGCTGGTGGCAGTGGCTTGTATCGTTTCTCAAACTACGGAGCTTCGTCGCTGAAACTATCAATTCCAACTTGCAATGGAGCTGGATGGGGCAAACCAGCTCCCGGAAAAACGAATCCTACCATTTTTGCTTATGGAAAAGCAACAGGCGAAACAATTAATCGCGTATATCGAACCGATGATTATGGATCAAACTGGGTAAGAATAACAGATAATAATTCTCAATTTGGTGGATTATTGAACAAAGAACTTGTTGTAGGTGATATGAATGTGTATGGCCGTGTGTATGTTGGGAATCCGGGCATTGGGTTGGTTTATGCTGATATTCAGACATTAAGCGAAATAGACTCTCATTTAGAAAATGCGAATAAGCTTGCTCGAATTGGAAATTATTCAACTGGCGAAGGTTTTAATATTATTACCGACCGCATCTTACACTTTCGAATTTTTAGCATTTCGGGTATAGAAGTTTCTAACGGACGAATTTTTAGTAGCACCACCATTGGCAGCGAACTGAAAAGTGGAATTTATATACTGGAACTAATTGATAAAAATACGCACGAAAAACAAATAAATAAAATTATTGGTATAGGCGCTTAGACCGCCCGAGTTAATATATTGATTATAAACGTATAGGTTCTTTTAAAACCATCTTTCTTATGAGTAAATCGAAGATTGTCTCCATATTTGAGCGCCTGTTGTACCTAAAGTGGTACTCATCAAGGT
>CAMBSB010000159.1 GCA_945870155.1 Paludibacter jiangxiensis
ATTGAACTAAAATATTGAACTGCTGAAGTTTAACGCCCACAACTGATAGAAATTGGGCTTCGTTTAATTTTAAATCGTTGTAATTCTGCATAATGTTTGCAAAGTAACAACTTTTATATCATATAATTATAACTTATATAACAACTAATAATAAATCCATATTTAAAAATAAAAAAAATGAGCACACAACAACAAAACTCACGTTTCAATCATCCTATAAGTCAATGGATTAAAGCCATTGTTTGGAGTATAATTTATATTTTGTTTATTGTTTGGGTTGGAAATTTCTGGTGGTTAATATTACTTCCTTTGGTTTTTGATGCATTTATTACGAAGTTTGTGCCCTGGACTTGGTGGAAAAATTCAAAAAACAAAACATTTTTGGCTGTAATGGGTTGGGTTGATGCCATAGTTTTTGCTTTAATAGCTGTATATTTTATCAATACCTTTTTATTTCAGAACTATCAAATTCCAACTTCATCTCTCGAAAAAACTTTGTTAGTTGGTGATTTCTTGTTTGTTAGCAAAGCAAGTTATGGCCCACGCGTACCTAACACCCCGCTTTCTTTCCCATTGGTTCAACATACTTTCCCGCTTATTAATACCAAATCGTATATTGAAACTCCAAGTTGGGAATACAAACGCCTGAAAGGATTTGACAAAATAGAACGAAACGACATTGTAGTCTTCAACTTCCCAACCGGCGATACAGTACCTGTGAATGTACAAAACCCTGATTATTATACCAGTTGTTATAATGAAGGTTTGTCTCAGTTAAGATATTCTAACCCGGATAAAACACCAAGTTTTGATGAATGTTTTAAAATAGGAAGAGAAGTGGTGATATCGAATAAACAAAAATATGGAGAAATTGTATATCGTCCGGTTGACAGACGCGAAAACTATGTAAAACGCTGTGTTGGGATTCCCGGAGATTGGATTGAAATAAAAAACAACCAAATGTTTATTAACAATGAAAAACAAATAAATATACCGGGTTTACAGTTTAATTATTTGATTCAAACAGATGGAACCAATTTAAATAAAGTACTTGATGAATTGAATATCAGCATGGAAGACAGAATGGTTATTGACAATATTCAATATGCCGATGGAATAAAATCGCTGGGTTTTGACCCAAATTTTCCTTTATACCATTTTCCACTTACAAAAGAGGCTTATGATAAACTGATATCAACAGCAGGAGTTATGAAAATTCAACTTGAAACTGACAATATGGTTGGAGTTGTATTTCCTTTAGGTGGAAGCAAAAATTGGACACGTGATAATTACGGACCACTTTACATCCCCAAAAAAGGGGCTAAACTTGTATTAAATAGCTATAATTTACCTATTTACGAAAGAATTATCCGTGTTTATGAGGGAAATAAACTAGAAGTAAAAGATGGTAAGTTTTTTATAAATGGAGAACAAACAACAACATACAAATTTAAAATGGATTATTATTGGATGATGGGTGATAATCGACATAATTCAGCCGATTCACGTTATTGGGGTTTTGTCCCTGAAGATCATGTAGTGGGCCGTCCGGTTTTAGTTTGGTTGTCGTTGAATAAGGACAAAGGTTGGTTTGAAGGTAAAATTCGTTTCAACAGGTTTTTTAAAAATGCTGAAAAATAAACTGCTCTAATTAACAAGAGATATACAGAGTGATTTTTGCAAGTAATTAAATATCAATATATTTCAGATTATGCAATATAAAAAGACCTCTTTTGAGAGTTGGGGGTCAATTTGTTTAAGTTCGGCATATTTAGCTCCCGTAGAATATTACGTGGCATTAGCAAAAGCAAACACTGTAAATTTGGAACAATTTGATTCATACGAAAAGCAAACATACCGTAACCGATGTAATATACTTACTGCTAATGGGATATGTGCTTTGACAATTCCTGTAGAAAAGTCAACAGAATTAAAAACTCTGACACGTGATATTCGGATTTCGGCTCATAATGACTGGCAAACACAACATTGGCGGACTATAGAAACGGCGTATAATACAAGTCCATTTTTTGAATATTATATTGATGATTTGTTGCCTTTTTATGAAAAAAAATGGGTATTTTTGTGGGATTTCAATATTGAGATACAAAATAAAATTTTGGAACTTTTGGAAATTGAAAAAAAAATAAAATTTACCGAAGGTTTTTCATTAATAACAGATGCAAATACACTTGATTTAAGAGAACAAATTCATCCTAAAAAAGCATCAAATATTGAATTAATGCCTTATTATCAGGTTTTTGAACGTAAATTTGGATTTATTCCAAACTTAAGTATTATCGATTTGCTTTTTAATATGGGGAATGAAAGTCAATTGATAATTATTTGAATCAAAAGTCATTATAAAAATCAAAATTAGCAATTAAACAAAATATATTATGGAAATAGATTGGAGTAATTTAGGATTTGGCTATATAAAAACGGATTATAACATCCGCTGTACTTATAAAGATGGAGCTTGGGGTGATTTAGAAATTCACGAATCTGAGTATTTATCTTTGCACATGGCAGCAACGGTTTTACATTACGGGCAAACTTCATTCGAAGGGCTTAAAGCATACAGGGGGCAAGATGATAAAATACGTATTTTCAGGATGCGTGACAATGCTTTGCGTATGCAAGACTCCAGCTATGGAACCATGATGGCAAAAATGCCTGTTGAAAAATTTGAAGAAGCAGTGCTGAAAGCAGTTCAACTAAATGTAAAGTTTGTACCACCTTATGAGTCAGGCGCTACCTTATATATTCGTCCTGTTCTTTTTGGTAGCGGTCCTCAAGTGGGAGTAAAACCTGCTACGGAATATACTTTTATTATTTTTGTAACGCCTGTGGGACCATATTTCAAAGGCGGATTCCAGACAACTCCTTTTGTAATAATGCGTGAATATGACCGTTCGGCACCCTTGGGAATGGGAAAATATAAAGTGGGTGGCAACTATGCAGCAAGTTTAGTTGCCGGACAACGCGCACACGAACTGGGTTATTCAAACATTTTTTATCTTGACGCAAAAGAAAAAAAGTATATAGATGAATGTGGAGCAGCTAATTTTTTTGGCATTAAAAACAATACCTACATTACACCAAAATCGAGTTCTATACTCCCTTCAATAACCAACAAAAGTTTAATGGTTTTGGCACAAGAAATGGGCTTAAATGTTGAACAAAGGCAAGTTGCTGTTGAAGAATTGGCAAGTTTTGAAGAAGCAGGTGCTTGTGGAACTGCAGCTGTGATAAGTCCAATTCAACGTATTGATGACTTTGATGAAAAAAAATCTTATATCTTTTCACCCGACGGAAAACCCGGATTAATTAGCGATAAATTATATCATAAATTAATTGGAATTCAGTATGGAGATGAACCCGACACACATGGTTGGGTAACAGTTTTATAATAGAGATATTTATTCCTAATATTGATAAAAAAAAATCAACAAATTGATAATGAAAACTTTAAATATTCTATTTTTAAGCTGTTTTATGTTTATTACGAGCTTTGCACAAGAAAAAATTCTACTTTATCCAACTGGATCAGCTGAAAGCAACGAAATTGCTGAACCGGAATCTTTTCAACGAACCGACTTTGTAATAAACATTTCAGAACCAAGAATTTATGCTTATCCCGCTATAAAAGAAAAAGCCAATGGTACGGCTGTATTAATTTGCCCGGGAGGCGGATATTCAGGCGTTTCGGTAATAAAAGAGGGAGAAGAAATTGCACGATGGTTTAACAACTTAGGTGTATCAGCATTTGTTCTTTACTATCGTATGCCAAACGGACATTACGAAATTCCTTTAAAAGATGCGCAAACAGCTTTGGAAATAATTAGAAACCGGGCTAAAGAATGGAATATTAAGAAAAACAAAATCGGAATCATGGGATTTTCTGCAGGAGGACATTTAGCTTCAACTGTAGGCACACATTTTAAAACAAAAAAAGAACGTCCTGCATTTATGATATTGGGTTATCCGGTTGTAACCATGAAAAAAAAATTAACGCATGGTGGTTCAAGAAAAAATTTGCTTGGATCAAATCCAACGGAAGAATTAGTTAATTTATACTCTAACGAATTACAAGTTACAAAAAAAACACCACCTACTTATATGGTACATGCAAAAAATGATAATGCAGTACCCATAGCCAATAGCGAAAATTTGTATAAAGCATTAATTTCAAAAAAAATATCAGCTGAACTACAAATTTATGATCTTGGAGGTCATGGATTTGGCATGAGAAAAAGTGGAATTCCGGCTGATAATTGGGATGAAACTTTAAAATTATGGTTGATAAAACAAAAATTGATTGGCAAATAAATTTACAAAACCCCGTCTATTTAATTAACAATCCATTTATATGCCATCTGAACTTGCAAAAGAAGCAATAGATTTACTCAGCGAAATGATTGCAATTCAATCGTTTAGTCGAGAAGAGAAAGCTGTTGCTGATTTTTTGGAACATTATATTGAATTGAAAGGATATAAATCCTTGCGCAAGGACAATAATATATGGCTGTTAAGTCCCGGATTTGATTCTTCTCGTCCTACAATTTTACTGAATTCTCACATTGATACTGTTAAACCTGTTTCAGGTTGGATTCGGAATCCTTTTGTTCCTGTAATTGAAGATGGAAAACTCTATGGTCTGGGGAGCAATGATGCAGGAGCAAGTGTAGTTAGTTTACTTCATGCTTTTTTTTACCTCACTCAACAAACTCAGCCATTTAATTTAATTTTTGCAGCAACAGCCGAAGAGGAAGTATCCGGCAAAAATGGCATAGAAAGTTTAATTTCAGAACTTCCAAGAGTTGATTTTGCCATAGTTGGAGAACCTACCGGAATGCATTTAGCAGTTGCCGAAAAAGGGTTGATGGTGCTTGATTGTACAGCGAAAGGAAAAGCAGGACATGCAGCACGCGATGAGGGTGAGAATGCAATTTATAAAGCCTTGAATGATATTGGATGGTTTCAAAATTATCATTTTGAAAAAACATCAAACTTACTAGGCGAAGTTAAAATGACTGTAACACAAATAAATGCCGGAACACAACACAATGTAGTACCCGATAAATGTAGTTTTGTGGTAGATGTTCGTAGCAATGAAATGTACACAAACGAGGAGATACTTACGGAGATACAAAAACAAGTAAGTTCGGAAGTTGCGGCGCGCTCAACCCGCTTAGGATCTACAGCAACCCCATTAAATCATCCAATTGTAAAGCGTGGAATAGAATTGAACAGAAAAATTTACGGCTCCCCTACCCTATCAGATCAGGCATTAATTGATTTTGATAGTGTGAAAGTTGGCCCGGGCGAATCATCACGTTCGCATACAGCTGATGAGTATATCGAAATAAGAGAAATTGAAGAGGCCATAAAAATATATATCGATGTTTTAAATCAGATAAGTTTAGAATAAAACTTTCTACAACCGCCCAAGATATTGAAAAAACGGAATAAACAGCCCCCTAACCCCCTAAAGGGGGAATATCGAGAGGAAATTCAAGATTGTTGTTCAATATTAAATCAATAGTTAAATTTCAGATTATAGCATTTTATTTGTCAATTTTATTTGAAGTTTACAGCTAAATCTATGTTCTGTACTTTTGGAGTAATGTTGAAGTAGTTACGAAAATGTACATTTTTTTAATTTAAGTATCTAAACAATATTCATTAATATGCTGATAAATAAACTTTTAGTGAATTCCCCAAAATTAAATTGCTTTAAATTTGTTAGTGAAACAGCTAAATTATTCGATTAAATATCAGCTCATTAAAAAATACAACAAAAAAAATTTCATATTTTAGAAAAATCTTACTACCTTAGTGCGATTTTTAAACATAACCGACTTAATAGGTCGCTTAAAATATAATAAAATATGGAAAATAACTATTGTGTTATTATGGCTGGTGGAATTGGCAGTCGTTTTTGGCCTTTCAGTCGCAATAATCGCCCCAAACAGTTTCTCGATTTTTTTGGAACAGGTCGATCGCTTTTACAAATGACTTATGACCGATTCAGACAATTGATGCCGGCTGACAATATTTTAATAGTCTCTAATATTATATATAAAGACTTGATATTAGAACAATTACCAGAAATAAAACCCAATCAAGTTTTACTAGAACCCAACAGACGAAATACCGCACCTTGTATAGCTTACGCCATAAATCGCATCAAATCCATTACAGATAATGCTAACATAATTGTTGCACCCTCTGATCACCTTATTCTGAAAGAAAATGATTTTCTTGAAACTATCAAAATTGGTTTGGAATTCGTAGAAAAAAACAATAGTTTATTAACATTAGGCATTAAACCAAGCAGACCAGAAACAGGTTACGGGTATATTCAAATAGATGAAGGAGAAACAAATTTACGAAAAGTTAAAACATTCACCGAAAAACCCAATGCTGAATTAGCTCAAATATTTTTCGAAACCGGTGAGTTTTTCTGGAACTCCGGAATTTTTCTTTGGAATCTCAAAACAATAGTTGAAGCATTTGATACGCTTTTGCCAGAAGTAGCCAACAAGTTTAATGCCGGGCGTGAGCATTTTAACACCGAAAACGAACAGGCATTTATTGATGAAATGTATTCTTCTTGTCCTAATATATCCATAGATTATGGAATAATGGAAAAAGCTTCGGATGTACATGTACTTTGTTCGGAATTTGGGTGGACCGATTTAGGAACCTGGGGCTCATTGTATGAAATGTCGCCTAAAGATGCAGAAAACAATGTAAGCTTAAAATGTAAAACAATGTTCTACGAAAGCAGCAATAATATTGTTGCATTGCCGTCAGAAAAATTAGCAGTAATCCAAGATTTAGATGGTTATATAGTTGCAGAATCAGATAATGTGCTGTTAATATGCAAATTAGAAGAAGAACAACGTATACGTCAATTTGTAAATGATATCAGTTTAAGTAATGCTGAGAAGTTCATTTAACTCCTTTCAATTAAAAATCAATGTCAAAGGTGATGTTTATTTCTAATTTAAACAAACATTGACATTGATTTTTTACATTTTTTATCCTCAACCAAATAATTAAGAGAACATGGGCTTATTTAGTTTATACAAACCAAAAGAGTATAAGTATCGATATATTTATTACGATCCCAAAAAAGAAGCACTTAAGGAGCGTGAAAAAGAAAATGAAAAAAACTCGATAGATGAAAATGGTGAATTTAAATCAAAGATTCGTCGTGGTACATTTCGTGAAATGGCGCATAAAAAGGATAATACACGAAAATTGGAGTCACAAAAATCAAATATCCGATTGATTATGATTCTTGTAATTTTGTTGGCCGTTGCTTATTTTATGCTAAAGTAATTCAATAAACTTGCAAGGTTTTCTTGATTATAAATTTGATGTTTTTAAAATATCAGATGAAAACCAAGAATTAATATCTTAATCAATCAAAATTTATTAAGTTTCTTCAAAATATTCGATAAATAGCTCGAAATTCACAAAATCATTTTCATGAGTGACATTATACATCTTTTACCTGATTCGGTTGCCAATCAAATAGCAGCCGGAGAAGTCATTCAACGTCCTGCATCAGTTTTAAAAGAACTCGTTGAAAATGCCATTGACGCTGGGGCCAAATCTATTGCTATACTAATAAAAGATGCCGGTAGAACTTTGATTCAAGTTACCGATAATGGTAAAGGAATGAGTGAAACCGATGCAAGAATGGCATTTGAACGCCATGCCACCTCGAAAATTAAAGAAGCTTCCGATCTGTTTATGCTTCGTACCATGGGCTTTAGAGGCGAAGCACTGGCCTCAATTGCAGCCATTGCACAAGTTGAATTGCGTACACGAAAAGCAGATGATGAGCTTGGTACATTAATTGAAATTGCAGGTACTCGGGTATTTAAACAAGAAAACGTACAATGCGATGCCGGAACAAGCTTTTTAGTCAAAAATCTTTTTTTTAATGTCCCTGCCCGACGTCGATTTCTAAAAAGTGATAATGTAGAAAAGTCGCACTTACTGACAGAGTTTTATAGAATTGTACTTGTAAACCCCGATGTTGAATTTTCGTTTTTTGATGGAGATGAAGAATTATATCGCCTACCAATATCCAATATAAAAATTCGGATTGACAATGTATTTGGAAAAAGCTTAAAGAAAAAAATTCAACAACAACTATTAACTATTGAATCAAACACCAACCTGGTAACAATTAATGGATTTATTGGCAAACCGGAATTTATTCAAAAATCTCCCATACAATATTTCTTTGTAAATGGAAGATATATGCGTCATCCTTATTTTCATAAGGCAGTAACTTTAGCTTATAATCAAATAATACAAGCTTCGGAAAGTCCCAATTATTTCATTTATTTTGAGCTTGATCCTCAGAGCATTGACATCAATATACATCCAACCAAAACTGAGATAAAGTTTGAAAATGAGCAGGCTATTTGGTCAATATTATCTGCTACAATCAAAGAAGCTTTGGGCAAATTTAACATCGTTCCGTCCATTAATTTCGATCAGGAAGGAGCTATAGATATTCCTATTACGAATATTTCGCTTGAAAATATTCATCCACCAAAAACTAACTTTAATCCCGACTACAATCCATTTTCATCATCATACAAGCGACCAAATTTGAATTGGGAAGAACTTTATGGAGGATTTAGTACAGACACAAAAGAAAGCATTGAGCCTGACATTCAATCTCTGGAGCATGAATTTGAGATGGAAAAAATTGAAAAATTCTACACAATTCCATCTGAACAAAAACGTTTAGAAGAATTTGATAGTATTCAAACCTCAAATTATCAGTTTAAAAATCGTTTCATTTTAACCAATGTGAAGTCTGGGCTTTTAATAATTGATCAACATAGGGCACATACACGCATTTTATTTAATCAAATTTTAAATCAAATACAGCAAGCTAAAAGCATTTCACAACAAATTCTTTTCCCTGAAGTTCTTGAACTTAGCACTGATGATGTTTTGTTTTTCAACGAAATAAAAGAGGAATTACAAGCAGCCGGCTTTGATTTTGAGATAAATGATGAGAATTCATTTTTAGTAAAAGGAATTCCGGCACAATTAGGGGCGGTTAGCGTTTTGGACTTGCTATTCGATTTACTTGAAAAAGTTAGATCAACAAATCTAAGTACCACACTGAATATGCATGAAAAAATTGCACTAGCTTTAGCTCAGGCTTCGGCCATTAAAAATGGAAAATACTTAGCAAACGAAGAAATGAACAACCTGATTGACAATTTATTTGCTTGTGAAAACCATAGTTTTACCCCCGATGGAAAAAAGGTAATGTCAATATTCAGCAATGAAGAGATTGAAAAAAGATTAAATTAAACTGCATAATTATTTAGAATAAATCCATTTTCTATTTTTATTTTATAATCACTTCATAATCAACGATCATTTTATTGCTTTTAATTCAGAAACTACAGAACTTTACTTCAATAGTTTTGTTTAAATGTTTCAGTTTCATCATATGAAATTGATTCAATTTGAATTTTAAAACAAAAAGAATGACTTCATCCCATCAATTAACGGCTAATTTCGACAATGAACTGTCATTTAGTCAATTTCTAGAGAATTTTCAAAACAGTGTTAAACGTGCTTTTCACGAAATCGATAATATCGATGTTTTTTCAGGTACCAGAGGATTTCCACAAGCTGTTCTGGATGAAATTAAATCGGCGAATCCTTTTAGCCTGGTTATCCCCAAAAAATATGGAGGTTTTGGTGCCAATGTAAAACAAAACATTGCTATGATTTCTGCCGCATCATACGAATCTCTTGCACTTTCACTCACTTTGGGAATCAACAATGCCCTTTTCGTTCAACCTTTTAGCAAATACGGTCAAGAAAGTTTTAAGCAAAAAGTATTTGATCGTTTTGTAAAAAACCATGCTTTGGGCGGTTTAATGATAACCGAACCTGAATTTGGTAGCGATGCTCTGAATATGCAGACCTCTGTTACATTAAAGGAAAACAAATATCATTTTGAAGGCAAAAAACATTGGCAAGGACTCACCGGCATGGCTGATTTTTGGTTACTTACCGGAAGAAGAAAGTCGGAAAATGGAAATTTAATGCGTGACATAGAAATGTTTGTATCGGACAATAGTGTTCCGAACCAAAAAATTGTTGTTGAAGAATATTTTCAGAATCTTGGTTTATATCAAATACCTTATGGTTTGAATAAATTAGATGTACTTTTACCAGAAGATCAAAGACTTATTCCACACAGCACAGGAGTTAAAATGATGCTCGATTTGCTACATCGCAGTCGTTTTCAGTTTCCTGCCATGGGATTAGGTTTTATTAAACGATTGCTCGATGAAGCTATAGAACATACAAAAACAAGGTTGGTAGGAGGAAAAACCTTGCTAACTTATGATCAGGTTCAACAAAGGTTGTCGCGCATGCAAGCCAATTTCACTATTTGCTCGGCATTTTGCCACAAATCATCACAAGTAGCTGATATTGAAAACGATTTGTCGCCCCTAGGACTTGAAGCTAATATGATTAAAAGTATTACTTCGGATATGATGCAGGAATCGGCTCAAAACTTATTACAATTGGTTGGTGCTAAAGGATATAAACTGAATAATATTGCCGGAAGTGCTGTGGTGGATAGTAGACCTTTTCAGATTTTTGAAGGATCGAATGACATTCTATATCAGCAAATTACTGAATCGGTAATAAAAACAATGAAAGGAATTAAAGAATTTAACTTGTCAAAATTCATTAAAGACTTCACACCCAGAGCTTTCGATTTTGTAAAAAAGATGTTGGATTTTGACGTTAACATACAAATGTCGCAACGAAATTCGGTAATTTTCGGTCAGCTAATAAGTAGAATTTATGCTATAGAACTTGTGAGTCAGCTCAAAGTAAAAACTTTCAATAATGATTTGGCAGATAATTCAATAGAATTGTTAAACTTTGATGTTACTACCCTATTGAGTCAATATAATTCAAACAATTCAACGAAAGTTATAATTGATTATCAGGAGAATAGTTATTGGTACGACAAATAAAAAAATGCATAAAAAAAACCGCTTTGAAAATTCAAAGCGGTTTTTTTATTATTTATACTTCAGGAATCTGAGGTGTAATTAATTTGTAACCTTTACCATGAATATTGATAATAGCTACATTTTGATCATCTTTCAATAATTTGCGTAATTTAGTGATATAAACATCCATGCTACGTGCATTGAAATAGTTATCGTCTACCCAAATTGTTTTAAGAGCAAAATTACGTTCCAAAATACTATTTGCATTTGCGGCTAATAGATTAAGCAATTCTGATTCTTTTGTAGTAAGTTTTTTAGTATCGCCCTCAAAAGTAAGCATTTGTTTTTGAGAATCGAATAAGAAAGCACCAATATTGTAAACTACAACATCTTTTGCTTTTTTACCTTTTACTCTACGTAAAATTGATTCAATTCTATAAAGCAATTCTTCCATGCTAAATGGTTTTGACAAATAATCGTCAGCACCAATTTTAAATCCTTGCAAAATATCTTCTTTCATCGATTTAGCTGTAAGGAAAATAATAGGCACTTCAGCATTTATCGAACGTACATCGGCAGCTAATGCAAAGCCATCTTTCTTAGGCATCATTACATCAAACACACACATGTCATATTTATTGCGTGAAAAAGCTTTAAATCCGGCTTCTCCATCTGGTTGAAGGTCAGCATCGTAACCTTTTGTTTGCAAATACTCTCTTAGTAACATGCCAAGATTTTCATCATCTTCGCATAATAAAATTTTTACTTTTTCGTCAGTCATAATTCGTAATTTTTAAGTGTTGGTATTGTGATTATAAATTTAGTTCCAATTTTTGGTTCACTTTCTACTTTAATAGTCCCTCTGTGTTCAGTTACGATTTTTTTTACGTAAGCTAAACCGAGTCCAAATCCCTTTACATTGTGAAGGTTTCCTGTTGAAACCCTATAGAATTTTTCAAAAAT
>CAMBSB010000160.1 GCA_945870155.1 Paludibacter jiangxiensis
AACTTAAATTTCCCTTTTAAGCTAAATAGAGTTGGATTAATAAAATAATTTTTATTGTTTCCTAAACCTACATTAACATCGCCAAATAAAAAATTCTTATTAATACTGTCGTTCATCAACAAATTGATAATTACCTCATCACTTTTTTCAATTTTTTTAAGTACTTTATTTTCTTCGTAATTATTAATTACCTGTATTTTTTTTAGATATTTTGAATCTATTCCTTTACTTGCAATTTTATAATTGTAATCAAACAAATCACTTCCTTCAATTAGTATTTTTCTAATTGGTTTACCTTTGTATGATATTGAACCGTCTGAAGCTACATTCAAACCGGGTAGTTTTTTTAATAATGATTCTAATTTATCATTTGGGTCATGTTTTAATGCTTTAAGATTATACTCTGTAGTGTCGTTATATTCCTGAACCAGAAAATTAGCTTTTACTTCCACTTCTCTAAGCAGATGCATATTTTCTTCTAAAGTAAAATGATAAAAATGGATAGAATCAGTAAATACGCAACTTTTAGTTTTATAACCTAAAATAGAACAAGAAAGCATTAAGTTATCTTCAGACTGACTATTAAATATTAATTTGAAATATCCATTTTTATCACTAAATGTATAGTTAAGTATTTGATTTGACTTATTATTTTTAAGGATTATTGTAGCGTTTTCAATTTGATTATTGTTATTATTTAAAATTGTGCCTTCAATTTGCGTATTTTGTCCAAATATATTTGAACAAAAACTTAGGCATAAAATCATTAAAATAAAATAATTATTTAACATTCCCGTTATTTAATGTTTTATCTAAATCAGGTATTGAATAATTCATATCAAATGATATGTCAGAATTTCGATCTTCTGAAATAATTGATTTCATATCTCTTTTAAGTTTTGCCATCTCTTTTTGAATATGAATAAGAAATTCCTTTTTACTAATTTCAGGGGTTATTTTTGGTTTTAAAATTGATTTATTGTCAACTTTTTTTAACGACACAAAAGTAACATTATATACGCCATCTAAAGACTTTGCCTCAAGTATTAAACCTGGTAAGCTACATAATCTCCAAGGACCGGCATTTGAGATAATATCATTAGCAAACCAAACTTCGTATACTCGCCCTAAGTATTCTGTTTTTGCAAAACTACAAACATAATCACCTATAAGTTTCGTACTATCCAAAATTATTTCCCATTTTGGCACAATCAATGAATCTTTTATAAAAGTATATTTTCCTTTTGCATCTGTTTCTAAAACCATTTCTTTAGTTGGAAAGTGAATATATTCAAATTTAGTTTTTTTTCTAAAATCTTCATCGTATTCTCCCTTAGGTTTACCTGTTTCTAAAAATGTACTATAATTTATCCATTCTTTTGAGTTAAAACTTAATTCGCTTTTGTACCTTTCCTCAAAACCTTTAACCCCACTAAAGTTCTTTTCTTCAATATAAGTAACTTGATAAGTTTGACTTAACAATATAGTTACAAAACAAAAGATTTGCAATAATAATAAACTTATTTTCTTTTCCATTTTTTTTTAGTTTTTTATCTAATTGCACAAATCTTTATAAAATTTGTGCAATTAGGTTTTTTATAATTTAACTACCTGCTATACATTGCTTGCATCTCGTTCTTTAACTTCTTTGCTGCCTTTAATGCTGCAGCAGCAGCCTTTTCACAAGTATCTTCTGTAACACACACACTAATCCTCGTGGGAAAAGGAACGCTAAAACATAATTTTGTTTTGGTTGTTGCCGTCCTGTAAGGTCTTTTACAGGACGGCTTTTTTTATGCTTATCATAATTTGCAAAATCGTAAATTTTCTATTTATCAAAATTTACGTTTGCGAATATAAGTATATATTTTGATATAAAAAATAGTTTTACCCCCCCCCATTTATTAATTATTTTAATTTTCTGATTGTCAAATAATTATATTTTTCACTTAAACAAAAACATGTTTTTAAACATAAAAAAGCCGCATAAAACAAAATTTTATGCGGCTTTTTTATTAGATAATTAAATACTTACAAGTATAATATATTGAAACACAAACCTTATTATCCCATTCTTATTCCCCCTTTAGGGGGTTAGGGGGCAAGTTAGGTGGCAATGTTAGTATCTTTTTTTATAAGATGACCCACCACTTCGGCGTTCACTGCTTCTTCCTTCGGTGCTCGTTGAGCGGCTACTTCCGCGGTCACTGGCATCGCGGTTGCGCCAGGGTTTATCGCCACTTGTTGCTGTAGCTGCCGGGCGGCTACCGTAACTGCGCTCTCCACCTTTGTAACTGCTACTTCCACGTGCTTCACCACTTCCGCTGCTTCTGCCCTCACCTGCTGTACGGGTGCGATATTCGGGTTTTTTACTTCCGCCCTCAAAAGACTTACTTCCTTTGGCTTCGGTTACTAAATATTCAGTTTCACCAGCAAAAGCAGTAACTACTTTTTCTACTTGATCCGAAAATACATCGAAGAAAGTAAATTTATTAGTAACTTCAATCGCACCAATGCTGATTGATTTATCACCTGTAACATCATTAATTATACCCAAAAAACGTTTAGGATCAATGCCTTCACGGTCGCCGATATTCATTTTTAAACGTACGCGGTTTCCTGTTTTAGGACCACGTTCGCCTCTTTCACTGCGCTCACCTCTATCTCCTCTGTCACTTCGTTCACCTCTGTCGCTTCTCATTCCACGTTCGCCTCTTTCGCCACGGTCTGATCTTTCGTGATAATTTAAGTCTTCAGCATCTTTATAATAATTGAGGAAACGGTTAAATTCCAAGGACACAAAACGTTTTAGAATTTCTTCTTTGCTCAAACCATCCAACTGTTTCATTATCTGAGGAATGTAAGGCAAAATCTGTTCTTCGTTCACTTCCACATTTTGCATGCGGTCGATCAGATAAAACAATTGCTTTTTACACACTTCCAAACCATTTGGAATTTGTTGTTGTTCGAACGATTTTTTGAGCATACGCTCAATATCTTTTATTTTAAACTTTTCTTTGGAGTGGATAATCGAAACCGAAACACCTTTTTTATTGGCACGACCTGTACGACCGCTACGGTGTGTATAAATTTCAACATCATCGGGTAAGTTGTAATTGATAACGTGAGTCAAATCGCTCACATCCAATCCACGGGCAGCTACATCGGTAGCTACTAAAAGTTGAATATTGCGTATGCGAAACTTTTGCATTACCGTATCACGCTGAGCCTGAGATAAATCGCCATGCAATGCATCGGCATTGTAACCATCGTGCATCAGCTTTTCGGCCACTTCTTTTGTTTCCTGACGGGTACGGCAAAAAACGATTCCATAAATATCGGGATTCAAATCCACAATACGTTTCAACACCAAATATCTTTGTTTGGCTTGCGAAGTATAATAAATATGTTCTACGTTTTCGGCTCCTGAATTTTTAGTTCCAACAGTAATTTCCTCGAAATTTTTCATGTATCGACGAGCGATATTGGCAATTTCTTTGGGCATGGTAGCCGAAAAAAGCATGGTACGGCGGGTTTCCGGAGTACGTTGTAGAATAGTTTCAATGTCTTCTTTGAAACCCATGTTCAACATTTCGTCCGCTTCGTCCAATACAAGAAAGTCGATAGAACCCAGTTCAATTTTTCCGCGTTCAATCAAATCGATTAAGCGACCTGGAGTAGCGACAATAATTTGCGGAGCTGTGTCCAGTTGACGTAGTTGTGTACGAATATCTTCGCCACCATACACAGGCACAATGCGCATTCCACGCATATTTTTGGAATAGCCTTTCAGGTCATTCGCAATTTGAATACAAAGCTCACGTGTAGGAGCCAACACCAATGCCTGCACCTGTTTGCGTCCGGCATCTATCATGTTTAACACCGGCAAGCCAAAAGCTGCTGTTTTTCCTGTTCCTGTTTGTGCCAGAGCCACTAAATCAGCAGTTTGCTCCAACATAAAAGGGATGGTTTTTTCCTGTACGGGCATAGGTTGCTCGTACCCAAGTTCTTCGATGGCCGATAGGATATCGTCCTTCAAATTTAATTCTTTAAATGTCATTTTGATTTTTTTAGTACACGTCTAGAGTAGTCATCCGGCGATTTAATCTTTTCAATTCTCTGTGTGAAAATTCAAAAAAGATTTGCATTTTAATGGTCATACATGTTCCAATTGAACTGAGCACCATAAAGGATTCATACGATTTTTACAAACGTGCACCCTCAGATTAGCGGACTGCTTATGCTAAAGCAGTGAAATTCGGATATTTACTCACAACGTATAGTTGTTTTATTTTCGGGTGCAAAGGTAATACAATTAAATGGATAATAAACCATTTTAATTTACAATTTATTCATTTACAATTTACAATTTAAGGCTAGAACCACTTTTTCTACTTACTTCAAACTTTTCAAACTCTCAAACAACAAACTTTCAAACCTTCAAACACGAAACGTCAAACTCTCAAACTTCTAACTTTTCAAACTTAAAACTTAAAAACGCTTTCTTGTATAAAAATCTTTAATTTCTTGCACAAATAAAAATAATTTATCATCTTTGCACCCGAAAACAAAACAAATAGAAATGAAACTTATGTTGACAGTAAATAAATTTTGGTGGTGGCACTTACAGATTAGCTAATCCGTGAGATGTAACACCTATATATATTGTCTATTAAAGATATTACAAAAAGGCTTGTCGGAACTCACGATAAGCCTTTTTTATTTACAATTGCCCCCTAACCCCCTAAAGGGGGAAATAAAGAAAAAAGAAAAAAAGATATGGATATTAAAAAGAAAAAACAAGACGATACTAACTCAACTCCCCCTTTAGGGGGTTGGGGGGCAGATTCGTCAGGCTTCTACGGCGAATTTGGCGGTGCATATATCCCTGAAATTCTGCATGGTACAGTTGAAAGACTCAAAGAAGCATATTTTGCAATCAAAGACGATGCTACATTCAAAGCTGAATACTACGATTTACTTAAAAACTATGTGGGAAGACCTTCGCCATTGTATTTTGCAAAACGTTTATCGGCTGAATATAACACAAATATTTACCTTAAACGTGAAGATTTGAACCACACTGGTGCGCACAAAATCAATAATGCATTGGGACAAATCCTGTTAGCTAAGCGCATGGGAAAAACCCGTATTATTGCCGAAACCGGAGCCGGTCAACATGGCGTGGCTACAGCCACTGCTTGTGCATTAATGGGTTTGGAATGTATCGTATTTATGGGAAAAACGGATGTTGAACGTCAGTTTTTGAATGTACAAAAAATGCGGATGTTGGGGGCAACAGTTGAGCCTGTAACCAGTGGCAACTGGACATTAAAAGATGCCACCAACGAAGCCATTCGCTATTGGTGTTCCAATCCTGATTCGTTTTATATAATCGGTTCTACCGTGGGGCCACATCCTTACCCTGATATGGTTGGATTCTTTCAATCAGTTATCAGTGAGGAAATTAAATGGCAATTACAGGAGCAAATAGGTCGCGATTATCCCGATTACCTGATGGCTTGCGTGGGTGGTGGAAGTAATGCCATGGGAACGTATTATCATTATTTAAACGATGAGCGTGTTCAAATTATCTCGGCTGAGGCTGGTGGTTTGGGTGTTGAAACTGGCGAAACTGCTGCCACAATAAGCATTGGAACAGTGGGGATAATACATGGTTTCCGCACTTTGCTTATGCAGGATGAAGATGGACAAATCACAGAACCTTACTCTATTTCAGCCGGATTGGATTATCCCGGAATTGGTCCGGCACATGCCTATTTTGCACAAATAGGCAGAACCAAAGTGCTTGCAATCAATGATGATGAAGCACTGGAAGCAGCTTTTGAACTCACCCGATTGGAAGGAATTATTCCGGCCATTGAATCGGCACATGCATTGGCTCTGTTGAAAAAAGAGAAGGATTTATTTAAACCCGACGATATTGTGGTTCTCACAGTTTCGGGAAGAGGTGACAAAGATATGGATACTTATGTAAAATATTTTAAAACTGCCCCCTAACCCCCTAAAGGCGGAATGAGAGATATTACTTATGATTTTAAAAATTAATTAATATGATTGATAAACAAGAAAACATACAAAACAAAACTAACTTCAACTCCCCTTTAGGGGTTGGGGGCTCTTCTAACTCCCCCTTTAGGGGGCAGGGGGGCAGGCTTATTGTCAATTCCCGCACCATGCTTGCCGACTTGCAAACGCCGGTAGGCATTTATCTCAAAATCCGTGATCTATATACCAACTCGGTATTATTGGAAAGTTCTGATTATCATGGCGTTGAAAACAGCTTTTCTTATATAGGTTTTTGTCCGATAGGTGGAATATCGGTAAATCAGTTTTTGATAAAAGAAGAATATCCCGATGGAACAAAAATTGAGACCCTAGTAACCAGCAAACTTACTGTGGCTGAACGCTTTGATGTATTCTTGAAATCGGTAGATATTGTAAAAAACGATAATCCGGTAGGAGTAAATGGCTTATTTGGCTATTCTTCTTATGAATCGGTACAATATTTTGAAGATGTGAAACTCAAGGCACGCGAAACTGTTCCCGGGAGTATGCCTGGCTTGCATTATGTATTGTTTAAATATATTATTGCAGTCAATCACTTCAATAATGAACTCACTATCATCGAAAATTTATTGGAAGGAGAACATACCGCAATTCATGAAATTGAAGAAATTTTATTGAACAACAATATTGCAACTTACGATTTTTCGGCGGTTGGTGAGGAGAAATGCGATATTTCCAACGAAGATTACAAAAAAATGGTAACCAAAGGCAAAGAAGAATGTTTCAAAGGGAATGTTTTTCAGATAGTACTTTCACGTCGTTTTTATCAAGCTTACAAAGGCGATGATTTTATGTTATATCGTACTTTGCGTTCGGTAAATCCTTCGCCCTATTTGTTTTACTTTAATTTTGGCGATTTCCGCATTTTTGGGTCATCTCCCGAAGCTCATTTAGTGGTGGATGCCAAAAAGCAAAAAGCCTATATCAAGCCTATTGCCGGAACATTTCGTCGTACCGGCGACGATGAGAAAGATGCGATTTTAGCTGAAAAACTAAGCACTGATAAAAAAGAAAATGCAGAACATGTGATGTTAGTGGATCTGGCTCGCAACGATTTGAGCCGAAATACCGACAATGTGGAAGTAGAAGTTTTTCGCGAAGTGCAATACTATTCGCATGTATTACATTTAGTGTCGAGTGTAAGTGGAAAAATGAAGCCCGACACGAAAGTGATCAAACTTTTTGCCGATACTTTTCCAGCAGGCACACTTTCGGGAGCTCCTAAAATTAAAGCTATGCAATTGATTGACAGTATTGAACCACACGACCGTGGTCCTTATGGTGGATGTTTGGGTTATATTGGTTTTGATGGAAGTATGAATCAAGCTATTACCATACGTTCGTTTGTAAGTAAAAACAATACACTTTATTATCAGGCAGGTGCCGGAATTGTTGCTAAATCGGATGAGGAAAGTGAATTGCAAGAAGTAAATAATAAATTGGCTGCTTTAAAAAGAGCGGTAGAAGTGGCTTCGGGGAGAGTAAGCTCCTAAAAAGACCCAGAACTCCGCCCTAACTGCCCCCTAACCCCCTAAAGGGGGAATTCGAAGTATTTATAATGTTGTGTATGCTAAAGTTGTGTAAAATAAAGGGATTCTACACGTAAAAATATTAATCAATCCACTATAAGCTCCCTAATATTCCCCCTTTAGGGGCTTAGGGGGCAGGTTTAGTGGGCTAATAGTTATTTAAATAATGTTTGCGGTTTTTCTCTATCAATACCTACATTTTTTTAATATAAAACCTTGTAGTACCACTCCAACTTGCACCGGCTTTTAGTACTTGCATTCCGGTTATTTCATTGGGGAGTTTCAAATTTGGAGCATTAATAGCCCAAGTTTGAGGCTCAGGACAAACCCAGTCTACCTCTCCACCATTGTTCCAAAGCGTCCAATGTTTAAAGTTTTTGTCAACTTCGTAAAAAACACTCAACTTATTTTTTTTATTGCTAAGAATGGCTCCATGATATGGTTTTCCATTTTCAAACAGTGCTTCATCGGTTAAAGCAATTTCAATAGCCTTACCTGTAACTGTCATACCTTCAGTTCTCAAAAGCAATTCTTCATCATTTAAATCAACAAATTTTCCGGTAGGTAAACTCCTATCCGACAATTCCCAACGCTTGCCAACTGAAAGTTTTAGTTTATAATCCGATTTTTCCGATTTAGGCATAAAAGGCAAGCGAATAGGCGTATGATAACCAAGACCCAATGGCATAGTAGTATTACTAAAATTTGTAAATGATACAATGTGAGTTAATTCGTTATCAGTTAATATAATACGTATTTTGCAAACAAATTCGTGTGGGAAATCAACAAAAATTGCATCGTTTATTTTGTTTGAGTAAAAAGCAGCTTCCACTTCGAGGGCATCGGACGAAATGCGGGTTTTTGTAACCGTGAATGCCTGCGATTTTATTATTCCGTGATGATAATTATTTTGAGCCGGTATTGTAATTGGGTATTCATATTTTCTACCTCCAAAATTATAGGTACCATCCTCTATCCTGTTTGGTGGGAACAAAAGTGGCACACCAAATATTTGAGGTCTGGCTATAAAAGTATCTATTTCATCAGCTTCAGGAGTTCTAAGAATGTCGACTTTTAAAACTTTATTGTATAATTTTACAACATTTGCTCCAACCGAAGGGATTAGAATTGCCTCGTAAACATTTGTGTCCAACAATACTGCATCTAATCCATGCCAGGAAATTTTTTCTATTTTCATTTTGTTTTAATTAGATTCCATTATTTGAAAGTTCAAAATTAGACAATAATTTCGATATTTCATTTTTTATATTGCATATTTAAAACTTTCACTTTAAATTGGAGTACAAAAGCATAAAAATATCGTATAATATTTTACATTATATATATGACAACAGCTACTATTAATTAAATGGCTATATAGTACTGTAATAAATATTTCTCTATGTTTTATAGGTCGGATGTTTCATAACTTAAAAACTTGTATTATCTTTGTGTGCGAACACGGTATTTTAAATTCAAAAAATTTATTTGCTTAAATATCAGTAAATCAAATACAAAGAAACTTTTGTAGTTTATGTAAATTAATTTGAATAAATTTCCAATATATTACTATTTTAAATCAATTCATTGTTAAAGAATTAAATATAAGTAACCCAATGTCCAAAAAATTCCGATAACTATCGGAATTTGGTAAGACGGGGGATGATTATATATTTTACAAACCTCTCTCTATTCCCCTTCTTCCTCCCTCTCCTTTTGGAGGGTTTCGATAGCTATCGGGAGGGCTAAGGTTGGGGTTAGGGGGCTAAATATAAATATATGAAGAACTTCCTAGATGAAAATTTTTTGTTGCAAACCGAAACTGCACAGAAACTATATCACGAACATGCTGCTCCGCAACCCATAATTGATTACCATTGTCACTTAGTGCCCTCGATGGTGGCCAACAACCACCAATTTAAAACACTTACCGAAGCATGGTTGGGTGGCGACCATTACAAATGGCGTGCTATGCGTACAAATGGAGTGACCGAAAATTTCATTACCGGAAAAGACACTTCCGACTGGGAGAAATTTGAAAAATGGGCCGAAACAGTTCCACATACCATGCGTAATCCTCTTTATCACTGGACTCATTTAGAACTAAAAACCGCTTTTGGAATTGAAAAACTACTTTCGCCAAAAACGGCTCGTGAAATTTACGAAGAATGTACAGCCAAACTACAAACGCCTGAATTTTCGGCACGTAACCTGATGCGCCATTATAAAGTAGAGGCTGTTTGTACAACCGACGACCCTATTGATACTTTGGAACACCATATTAAAACACGTCAGGATGGCTTTGAGATAAAAATGCTTCCAACCTGGCGACCCGACAAAGCTATGGCAGTGGAAGTGCCAGGGAATTTTATAAGTTACGTGGAACAATTGGCTAAAATTTCGGGGGTTACAATTTCAACTTTCGATGATATGATACTGGCACTTCGTAAACGCCAGGATTTCTTTAACGAACAAGGTTGTAAATTGTCTGATCACGGTATTGAGGAGTTTTATGCAGAAGACTATACTGAAGCCGAAATTAAAACCATATTCAATAAAGTATATGGTGGAAAAGAATTGACTCACAGCGAAGTGTTAAAATTCAAATCGGCTATGATGGTTATTTTTGCCGAAATGGATTGGGAAAAAGGCTGGACTCAACAATTTCATTATGGTGTAATTCGCAACAATAACACACGCTTATTCAACAAGTTAGGTGCTGACACTGGTTTCGATTCAATTGGGACATTCAGTACAGCCAAAGCCATGTCAAAATTTTTAAACCGACTTGACTCGCAAGATAAACTCACTAAAACCATTTTGTATAATATCAATCCATCTGAAAATGAAATGATTGCTACTATGATTGGAAACTTTCAGGATGGATCTGTAGCCGGAAAAATTCAATTTGGATCGGGCTGGTGGTTTCTCGACCAAAAAGACGGTATGGAAAAACAAATGAATTCACTTTCGGTACTTGGATTGCTTAGCCGTTTTGTAGGCATGCTTACCGATTCGCGTAGCTTCCTCTCCTACCCTCGTCACGAATACTTCCGACGTACATTGTGTAATCTTATCGGCAATGATGTTGAAACAGGATTATTACCACAACAAGAGATGGAGTTTATAGGACAAATGGTGGAAAATATCAGTTATTACAACGCGAAAAAATACTTTAATTTTTAATATAAATACTGTTTTTATGCATATTTCTGCATAAAACTTCAAAATGCTTTAAAATATTCGAAATGCTTTTGACAGCTAAAAAAATCGAAGTATCTTTGGTCGACCAATCAAAAGTAATCAAAAATATAATAATCAATTTTCAAAAAAAACAATGAGTAAAAAAATTGTAACATTAGGAGAAATTATGCTCCGTTTGTCTACTCCGGGTTGTACACGTTTTGTTCAATCGGATGTATTTGATGTAGTGTATGGTGGTGGCGAAGCAAATGTTGCTGTGAGCTGTGCAAATTACGGACATGATGCCTATTTTGTAACAAAATTGCCAACACATGAAATTGGACAATCTGCAGTAAATGCAATACGCAAATATGGTGTTAAAACTGATTTTATTGCACGTGGTGGCGACCGGGTAGGTATTTACTACCTCGAAACAGGTGCTTCGATGCGCCCGAGTAAAGTTATTTACGACCGCGCCCATTCAGCCATTGCCGAAGCAAAAATTACCGATTTTGATTTCGATGCCATTATGCAAGGTGCAGATTGGTTTCACTGGTCGGGAATTACTCCTGCCATTTCGGACACAGCTGCCGAATTGACAAAATTAGCTTGCGAAGCTGCTAAACGTCATGGTGTTACCGTTTCGGTAGATTTAAATTTCCGCAAAAAACTTTGGACTAAACAAAAAGCACAATCTATTATGCGTCCGCTTATGCAATATGTTGACGTATGTATTGGCAATGAAGAAGATGCTGAGCTTTGCTTAGGATTTAAACCCGACTCTGATGTGGAAGGTGGACATACCGATGCAGAAGGTTACAAAGGTATTTTTATGCAAATGGCCAAGGAATTTGACTTCAAATATGTAATTTCCACCTTGCGTGAATCATTCTCGGCCAGTCATAACGGTTGGAAAGCCATGATTTACGATGGTAATGAGTTTTACACATCAAAACGTTATGATATCAATCCAATAATTGACCGGGTAGGTGGTGGCGACTCATTTTCGGGAGGCGTAATTCACGGCTTATTGACCAAACCAAATCAAGGTGAAGCATTGGAATTTGC
>CAMBSB010000161.1 GCA_945870155.1 Paludibacter jiangxiensis
CCAATTTGATTGGGAACAATTTTCGATTTCTTATCTGCCAACATGTTGGCAAAATCAGTATCGATGCCCAATACCTTTGCAGCTTCGATGGTGTTTGTAAAAAGGTCACGGATAATTTGATGATCCATTGTTGGACCCATTACCAAACCACCATTTTCGGGGCTATTACTCGGTCCGCTAACCAGCCACTGCGGATGTGCAGGGTGGGGGATAAGGTAAGCTGCGTAAAACTCCGCAGCACTTTTCATAATAGGGTAAGCCGTTTCCTGCAAAAACGTTTTATCGCCGGTGTACTCGTAATGCCACCACAAATGCTGACTCAACCAACCGCTGCCGCTCACCCAAATACCATGATCGGCACCATTGATCGGCGCTGTACCGCGCCACAAGTCGGTATTGTGATGCAACACCCAGCCCGGTGCTTTGTAATGCTCTTTGGCAGTGCTGCGTCCGGTAACCGATAAATCTTTAAGCATGGCGAACAAAGGCTCGTGACATTCCGAAAGATTGGTCATTTCGGCCATCCAGTAATTCATTTCGGTATTGATATTAACCGTATATTTACTATCCCAGGGTGGAATAAGTTTATCGTTCCAAATTCCCTGTAAGTTAGCGGGTTGTGTTCCCGGTCGCGACGATGAAATTAGTAAATAGCGACCATACTGATAAAGCAATGCCACCAGATTCGGGTCTTTATCTTTGGTGTACGACATGAGGCGTTCGTTGGTTGGGCGGGTCGAAAATTCAGTTACGCCCAAATCTATAGAAGTGCGATTGTAAAGCTTTTGATAATCAGCAAGATGAACTTTTTTTGCTTTTTCGTATTTTAAATCTGTTATTGCTTTTTGATATTTATCACAACGTTCACCAGCATTGGCACTAATATCGTTGTAATTCACAAAATTGGTAGCCGCCACTAATTTAAGTACAACCGAACTTGCATTTTTCACTTCAATAACGTTGTTATTTGCCACCAAACTACCATCCGTATTTTGCACCAACAAGCGCGATTCGAAATTAATTTTACTAGTAGGATATTTAAAATTTCCCTTTTTCTCGTAATAATCGTAAGGGTAATTATTGGCATTTCCTTTCAGAATAAGTTGATTTCCTGTAGCCGTGATGTTTTTATTATAATGGGGACAGGTCAATTCAATCTTAAAATTCAATGCGTTGGCTTTGCTCGCAGAAATTTTCACAAAAATAGCATTATCGGGAAAAGATGCAAACATTTCGCGTGTAAAAGTAACGCCATCAACCTGATAGTTTACCGAAGCCAATGCATTGTTAAGCGTTAAATCGCGATAAAACCGTTCTGCCTTTTCATGTCCGGGAAACGATAGTATAACATTTCCCAATGGTTGATAACATTGTTGCCCATAAGGTTGTGACATAAATTGCTTATCGGCCATGCGGTGAGCATCCTGTTGTTTTCCAACAAAAAGTAATCCGCGTATAGAATCGAGATACAGAAATGCACCTTTATGCGCATAATCGTGCGGCTGACCCGTCCAAACTGTCTCCTCGTTAAACTGAATTGTTTCCTTGTCGGTACCACCATAAATCATAGCAGCCATGCGTCCGTTGCCTATTGGCAAAGCTTCTGTCCAAATTTTGGCAGGCTGGTTATACCACAGTTTAAGTGACTGGGCATGAAGGGGAAAAACGCAAAATGTTGCAAGAATTACTGATAATGTAAATTTTGAAATCCTTCTCATTGATATTAAATTTTATTATTTACAAAATTACCAATAATTAATGCAACATTTAGGTATAAAATGATATTTCCTTATGGCTAAAATAATAATTAGTATTATAATAACAGACTGTAAACTATAGCACTTGCTAAGAAAAATAATATTTAGAATTAAGGATATTATTTTTTTCGCTTTCAATCCTGATTCAAATTTTCTAGTTCTATTGCTTTCATCTCTGAGAGTAGCAATGATTGCAATTCTTCTTTCGGAAGTAAAAGTTGATACTCGGCAACAGCAATAGGTTTATTCACATCTTGAAGTGCAATTTCCACATCTAAGTGGTCTTTGTCGGCACAAAGAATTATGCCTATGGATTGATTCTCGTTTTCTCCTTTTTCGTATCGGTCGAGTAATGAAAGGTAAACATTCATTTTGCCTACAAATTCGGCTTTGAAACTTCCTATTTTTAGCTCTATTGCAACCAACGATTGCAAACCCCGATGAAAGAAAAGCATATCGACTGCATATTCTTTGCCATTATATTCTAACCGGTGTTGATTACCAATAAAACTAAATCCTTTGCCTAATTCTAAAATAAATGATCTGATTTTATCAATTAATCGTTTCTCTAATTCCAACTCACGTACAGGTTCAGTAATTCCCAAAAATCCCAAATTGTAGGAACTTCGAAAAACTTCGTTGGCATACTCTGCGTGAATTTCTGGGAGTGTGAGGTTAAAGTTATTCGATTTTAGTTGTCGATGAACTTGGTTGTATATATCCATTTTCAGGGCATTGAGCAATAAATCTCTTGTCCAACCTTTAGTTATAGATTCATTGGCATAGAACTCAGCTTGATTATCCTCTTTTACTTTAGTGATTAATAGCAGATTATGTCGCCACGGCAAAACTGCGACGCTGCGTCGCAGTTTTGCCGATGATTGGTAATATCGCTCGTAAAAGCGTTTCATATCCCATAAATTACGTGGTGACACGCCCATATCTGGAAATTCTGCTTTTAAGTCAAAAGATAATTGTTTCACAACACCGCTGCCATAACCTTCTTCCAAATGCTTTTCAGTTAGCAATTTACCCAAATTCCAGTAAACAGAATTAGTGGCACTATTCACTTGCTTGGCAATAGAAGTACGAGCCGTACGGATTTCTGCCACAGCCTGTAGCAGTATTTCATTATACTCTGCTTCGTTTATACTCGGTAAAATTGAGTTGTCTTTTTTCATCTGTTTATAATTGTTTTTTAAAGATCAGATGGTACTCGCACATAAACATTTCCTTGTGTGTCAAAATTTATTTGGCGTTCTCGTTTCATATCGTTATAAGTGATTTTAATTATGCAAAAATACATAATTTCACTTACAAAACAATTACTTCATTTCACATTCAAGTTTGTAACTATTTATAATCCAACCAAGTTGTTACTTTTGCGTTTTTGTTGGATACAAAACGTATCCAGCGGGCTTGCGTAGTTGCCAGAAATTGGTATTTTAGTTTCGAATTGGGTTTTACTTCAATGGTTTTATACCCCATCCAATCGTTGTCGCCTGTAGGGTCAAACTCAATGCTTATGTTGATTGCCTCAGCCGAATGATTGTTGAGTGTAAGTGTTCTGCTATCGTACAAACCAAACAAATAAGCATCCGAAGGAACGGCAGCTTTTACGTCCGCATTTACCCATGGACCACCATGACCAACAGGCTTGCCGAGTTTCCACAAATCGTCGATAGCACCAGCCCAAACCGAACATTTGCCATCGGCCGACGAGAAAATATGCGAATTTGCCTTTTGTTTAGAGGCATCAACACCTGTGAGAACCATCATACCCCGATACGACACATAATCGTTAATTTGGAAATTGTGCGAAGAAACAGGACGAATTTTTGCAAAACCATCCGCATTTTCGGAAGGTAACTCATAAAATGTACCACCAAGACTAAACAAATCGCGCTCCGTAGCTACTTCGCGACAAATACGCAGTTTATTATTCTCGGTTAGATTTTTGTATGTATCGGCTCCAAGAGGTAATCTCCAACGACGTTTAGCATCGTCGACCACTAAATACGAGCCAGCTTCAACTGTTAGCACATTGGTTGGAATAGCCATTTTTGTACGAATAAAATTAGCTGATTTTTCATCGTTTTTCGGCACAATATTCATATTTTCGTCCATCTCGTAATAACCTGCTTCAGTAGTTACACCATTCAGTGTGTTGTTTGCCAAAATTCCCAACGCTTTGCGATTGTCGCCCAAGCTCCAAAGCAAACCACCACTCACTTTTGTAACTTTTGAAGGAGCTAAACCTGCAAATATTTTATCACTTTTAGCAGCACGTTTGCGCGAATCGGAATAAACAAAACTTACTGAAACTAATGCTTCTTTGTTTGCTGTAACTCGTACCCATTCTCCTGTTTCATTTTCGGTAAAAGCCAGCTGTTTAGCACCTTTGGCTGGTACAACTACATCTTGAAGTTTCGTCCATTGGTTATTTCCTGCTTTATCCACTTCGAAACTAAAAGTTACTTCGGCAGGGCTATCGTTTTTAATCCATGCGCTACGATTTTGCCAACCGGCGAACAGAAATGGCTCTGAAACTTCTCCTGCTTTTACTTTTTCTTTTTGCCACACTGCACCTCCGGCATCCGTTGTTCCGGTCATATCGGGTTGTTGTAAACTTGTAAACCAAAGATTCGATTGCGAATTGCCCGGACCTTCGACTGTACCTTTAATTTTACGTGTATTTAAGAATTCTTTGTTGGCAGCATCGTCGCACCCAAATACCAATTGGTCGTTGTATCGCGTAAAATCACCAATAACTTTAAGGTACGAAGAGCGCGGACGAACGCCAGCAGTATTAGTCGATGTAAATGTTTGCGGGAAGCGCCAAAACATGCCATGCATAGTCATTAAATAATCGCGATTTTCAGCTTTTTCATCCACTCCAATATTCCGAATACGTGGCCATTCGGTATTCCAGCCATGTGCGCCATCGTAACTATTACTTGCTTTAGGTAGGCGATAAAAAGTCCATTTCCCATTGTCGCGAGTACCCAAAATTACCGACTTATAATCCCAACCAGTTGCCCAAAGTGCATCTGTTTTAGGATTTTCGTTTCCATAAATTCCGCCCGGGCCTGTTACTTCAACAAACTGATTACGGCGAATAAGTTTCCAATCTTTCCCATCCCATTCAGAAAGTCCGCCGGCTTCGATACGTGGGTCTACTTTGGCTTTCCATCCAGTCTCACCATTGTTCGAGAACACCATTACACCTTGACCGGAATATAATCCTTTACCATGAACGCCCTTTAGCAAATCGCTTTCGTAGTTATTCGATAAGCCTTCACGCGCCATTTGATTACCATCTTTGTAAAGTGTTTTAACATTTAAGGAGTTTACATCCACTTGGTAAAAACCTTCTTCCATTGTTCCAATAACCACTTTGTTTTGCGGGTCGAAAATATCACGCGCCACGCCGGTATGTCGGCCCGGAGCAACCGAAACCGGAATAGTTCGCACATTACGCTTTGCATCAATGGCATAAGGGCCGATAAATAATTGGTTGGTTTCTTTGTGAATCATTCGGTTAGCCGGAGTTCCACCAATACTTTCGGGGCGTGTAATTTGCTTTAAATCAGGTGTAATTTCGTACAATTTATCCGACGAGCCAAAAGGCAAATGCGGGCCATAAGTGATTACCCAAAGGCGGTCGGCAAAATGAACCACTGCACCCGTACCACATTCGCCTTCGTTATTAAAGTAAGCCAACGAAGGATAAATACCACTTACTTGTAGCGGTTTTTGTATAGTTTGAGCTGTAGAAAAAGTGAATAAGCCCAAAAGGAATAGAATTGCAAAAATTGATTTTTTCATTATCGTTTATTAAAATTGAAAATTTATAATTGAAATCGAATGCAAATCTACTTGTTTTAGTGCTATAAAAAACATATCTTTGTTATCAAAACATGTTCAAAACTATGAACAAGATAAACAGCTGTAAATCTTCAACTTACAGTCATATTAAAAATGCTTAATAACGAACGTTTTAACAACATACTGCGTGAAATTGAAGTAAAATTTGGCAGAGGTAGTTCAAAAAACTGGATTAACCGGGATTTTGAAGACCTTAGTTTACAGATACGTCTAAGCACTAAAATTGTTATAAGCACATTAACGTTAAAGCGTGTTTTTGGAAAAATAAAAACTCCAGATGATTATTTACCGCAAAAAGTAACTCAGCAAGCTCTGGAAATTTACGCCGGCTTGACTGCCAAAAACCAACTTCAAAAGTCAAGTATTTCAGATTTAAAACCAGAGCCCGAAGTTGTTCCTGATATTATACAGAATAATCCAAAGAAGAAATTCCATACACTTTTGTTTGTTGCAATTAGTGCGATGTGCATCAGTGGATTGTGTTTTATTTTTATATCAAAAAGCACTGATAACAAAGCACTTAATGGCTCTTTAAAATTAATTAAAACCGAGGGTGAAAATCCGAAAACAGCTTATTTCGAATACAGCACACCCAATGTAGTCGATAGTTTTAAAATTCTTTTTGATGAAGAATATCCGGCTGTGTTTGCACCCAATGGGAAATCAACAAAAATAAGCTATTATTTTCAATACCCTGGCTTGTTTAAGGTTCGAATGCTCCACAAAAACGCGATAGTTTCGGACACTATTTCTGTTTTTGTACCTTCGAAAGGTTGGCAGGCATCAGCCTATTATTTCGAGCAAAAATACAGCGAACGTTATTTTCCCCTCGACATTAAAAAATGCCTTCAATCAGGCATTTTCCACTCAACAAAGCAGTTGCTGAGCACTACAAGTCTGGATACCACCAAAATAGCTGTTATTCGTATCGATGATTTTCGTAAAACCGGCAAAACGGGCGATTCGTTTACACTGGAGACCACGCTTAAAAACCCCGACCAATGGCCGGGAATTCGTTGCAACTCCATTTTTTTGTATGTACAGGGTACTGAAGGCACTATTCGTTTACGGTTTGCCAACCCAGGATGCAGCTATTGGATAGATTATATTTTAAGCGAAAAGTATATTTCTAACAAAGACTCCGACTTATCAAACTTCACGTTCGACCTGAACAATTGGCAGCAATTCCGATTGGAAAACCGCAACAAAAAAGTGGATTTGTTTATCAATAACAGTCGCCGTTTTTCGGATACTTACAAAAAAAGCATTGGTGAAATTGTAGGTGTTACCGTGCTCTTTCATGGAAACGGCTATATAAAGGACTATTTGCTGAAAGATTTAACCGGCGCTGAATTATTCAAATTTAAACCCTAACACTTCATTTTATGTGCTGTCAAAAATCCTGATAAATATTTCAACAAAATCAGATCAATATTAACAAAAAAGACCTCCATAAATGAATACAGAGGTCTTTGAAATTTTAAAATTTACTATTTTATGGTAAAACTACAAAATTACTATACTCCGTACGGAAAGTATCGACACAAGTTGCCACAGGTTTAAATAACATGCGGTATTTGATTTTACCACTTGCAACCGAATAGTTCGGTAGCTTGGTAGAAGTGGGCGGAGTTGTTAATGCTGTTGGATCATAAAGTACCTGAACTAAAGTGTCGTTAGCACTTGCTGTTGCATAATTTATTTCATGTCCGAGTGCATAGGTACTAAACGAAGGTTCTTTCACATTATTAGCATCCCAAGTAACTGTATATGCCTTAAAAAGAGCTTTATACGACACTGAAACCACTTTTCTGTTTGTTAAAAATGTTTGAAAACGTTCGCCCCAAGTTGTAACACTTGTACCTTGTGGAATTGAATTTACTGTTCCATCAGCATTCCAGGTATTCCAACTTAAAATGTTTGAACCTTCCTTCAATTTGTCAATATAAAAAACCATAGAATCTGTACGATTCGTTTCACTCAACTTAAAGTTATACTTTAACGAAGTATCTATGCGGGTTACTATTAAGTTAGTTGAACGATAATCGCCCACCCAAACTACAAATTTAGCGCGGTTTTTTCCGCCATACACTTTAAAAGAATCTACTTTCCCAACATAAAACTTTTCTCCGTTGGCTAAATACTTATCGTGCATTGAATTTACATTATCACATGCAACAAACCATGAGGTAGCCAATAGGATAATGATTGAATATAGAATATTTTTCATTGAATTATATTTTTAATCGATTATTAATTAACTACTTTACCATACCAAGTAATTTCGGCATAAGTAAATGAATTTATTGAAGAGGTTACGTTCCATTTGCTTACAGTTTCAATTCGCACATAACGAATTGGCGGTTTTCCGGGTCCGAAAATCAAGTCAATTCCTTCTTCTTCGATAAAAGTTTTATCGGCAGCTGTAGGCGTCAAACCTGACTGTCCTGAAGGTGGTGCCATTAAGAAACCATTAGCTGGACTTAATAAAATCCATGCGTCAGGTCCTTCGGTATTGGTTGTAAGTACATTTGGACTTGTAGACCCCCAAATACGCACCTCTTTTGGAATAGCTGAAAAATTAGCTCCTGAACGTGCATAAATTCGTACGCGACTTGGAATAACATAGCCTTTTCCTGTAGCAGGATTAGCCAAATAATTCAGATCATAGGTAATGCTATTTGTTTTGTTTCCACCACTGGCAGTACTGTAACAGTCGTTTGCCGTAGCCACAGTACCCCATTTTCCATTCCAGATTTTATCTATACCAAACGAACTGTTGAATTCCTGATAAGTTATATCTGCCGGATTCCATTTGCGGAAATTATCTTTTGGAATCATTTGCTCAAACAAAGGTTTTACTTTTACAGTATCCATTTTCGATTTATTTCCCCAGCGGTCGGTTACTTGAATGTAGAAATTACGAGGAATGGTATCATAACCTCTAACATTAACTATAGCAGAGTCAGATGAAGAATAAATTTTACCACCCAAAGTTACTTCAGGTTTACCAGCTTTATCAGGGGTAGTAACCACCACTATCACTTTCGACTTCAATGGATTTTTCCATTTAAGATATATACCTCCAAAATCTACTCCTGCTACTAATGTTTTTTTGACATTGTAAATCGGTGATTCCAAAGGTTTAACCTTAATTGAAACGGTTTTTGAAACATTTTGATTCAAGTCAACTGCAACAATGCTAACAGAACGCAAACTATCGCCGCGACCAAAACCTTCGAGTATCAAAGAATTTGTAAATGCTGAAGCAGCAGCTTCCATTTTCGTACCATTATCAAGCGTGTAGGTTGCTTTTATCGACATTAAGTCCTTGTCAACCGGCAATTTATACGTTAAACGAACTGCACCCGGCAAACTTTCATAAATAACATTTGATACGGTATCAGGTGGGGTAAATTCTACCGGATACTGACCCACAATGTCTTCTTTACAGGAATACAATCCCATTGAAAAGACAACTATTAGTATTAAAAAAATCTTTTTCATATTGTATAAGAATAATGAATTGTTAAGTAGTTGAATTAATTTAATGAAATTTATTAGGTAATAAAACAATCATTGACTGCGTTTTGCTAATTATTCATTTTTAATTAATTACTTACCAACCCGGATTTTGAATTAAATTTGGATTAACTTGTAAATTGCTGGTTTTTATAGGCCATAAATAATCGCGGAACTTAAAATCGGTAGTCCATATAATATCTGGTGTCATAAATGACTCTAACGATTCACCTTTTAGAGGAAAAAATCCTCTGATAGTACCTTTTGCCAATAATTGATCCATGATTTTCCATCTACGACGATCGAAACCACCTTGTCCTTCGAAAGCCAATTCTACCATACGTTCACGTCGAATAATTTGACGCATACCTGCCTGATCGGAGTATTTTGATTTTTTATCGGCAATAGCATAAGTACTCCAACTTTTAACGACTCCCTGTAGACCTGCACGTTCGCGAACCAAGTCAATATATTTCAAAATATCAGCATTTGTAGGACTCGATTCGTTTAATGCTTCGGCATACAACAAATACAGGTCAGCCATACGCATAATTGGGAAACCATAACTCCAATAAACCATTGTATTTTGGGTTGTACCAATATTTTTTGCATCCATAGCTGTACGGAAAGGTACAAATTTACGAATATAAAAACCTGTAATAGCTGGCGACAATGGGTTGTTGAAATCTTTTACAAAATACTGATTTTCTTGATCGGCTAAACCAAAACCAAACCAATTGCTCCCATCAAACCCCAAAGAACCATAGTAACGACTTTCTCTGTTTAAATGAAAAACAGCCGTTTGATAATCTTTTTTGATATAATAACGATGATCTTTGCGTGTAAGATAATCAGCATCAGGTTTAAATCGGTTATCGTACCAACCATTTGTTCTCCAAGCATCATCTTCATCAATTGGCACTCCATTTTTTGAGTAAAACAACTCAGCAGCATTTAATGATGCATTTTCACGAGCATACACATTTTGTCCACCGTAGTAAGTAGTTGATGAAGCTAGTCCGGTATACAAAATTTGAGGAATAACATAGGTTTGAACAGCAGCGGCATTAGTTTGAATCCAAATAGCTTCATTATTGTTCAACACTTCGCCCAAAATCATGGCTGGTTGACATTCCATACGAATAGAATCGTTCATTTTTATTCCCGGAGGTGTTGTAAATTTATACAAACCCAATCCAACCGATTCACAAGCATCGATAGCCTCTTTACAAGCAATAGCTGCGCGTTGCCATTTTTCAACTTTCGCAGCACCTGTAGGAAACAGATTGAAACCTCTTTTATCTTTAAATGTACTGTAATCGTTATTTCCATTATACAATTCGCTGGCAGCAGTAGTTAATACACGCGCTTTGATAGCCATAGCAGCAACTCGGGTAACACGACCCATTTCTGTCAATTCGGCTCCACTCAAACTCAATGGCAGGTCGGGCAAAGAAGCATCAATAGTAGAAACTACGTAATCAACCACTTTGTCAACCGGCTCGCGATACACTTGCATTTCATCATCAGTTGCATTAATCGACAGGTTTACATCAACAATTGGAATTGGGCCGTAAAGACTAAATAAGTACCAATGATAATAAGCTTTTAAAAACTTAGCTTCGGCTTTCCAACGCAAAGCTTCTTCTGCTCTAATATCAGGTATATTGTCGATTTGCTCGATAAACATATTACAAGCACGGATACCTGACCATAAACTTTTGGGATTATTATTTGAACCATCCCAGAAGTTCATGCTTGGATTTGATGCATTGTTTCCTATTTCGGTAAGCTGTTTGTTTGTTCCCGAATAATCTTTGTTCACCGCAAATTCATCGCTTAACATATTACCCGGATTCGATTGTGAATTATTATGAGCGGGCATAAACGAATAACAGGTATACAAATAACTCTCGGCAGAGTTTCTATCCCGAAACACATGCTCGATGGTAGCAATATTATCCGGAACTACATCCAGAAAATCACAGGCATTCATTAATGGCAACACTAAAGCTGCAACAAATATTTTAATTAGTTTTTTCATATCAATTTTGTGTTTTTATTGGATTAGAATGACAATTGTATTCCCACGTTGAATGTTTTCTGAATTGGATAATTCAATCCGTTTCCACCCATTTCAATGTCCCACAATTTAAAGTTACTAAAAGTCAACAGGTTGGTTCCCGAAAAATAAACACGAGCACTTTCCATGTAAGCTTTTCGAATTAATTTTTTATTAAAGGAATAACCCAATTCAAGATTTTTTAAACGCATAAAACTACCATCGCGCATAAACCATGTACTGGTTTGATTATTATTATTAATATAAGTTGTCGAAAGACGAGGCCACAAGGCGTAAGGATTACGATCGGATTCGCTCCAGTGATTATCAGCATAGACCTGCAAAAGTTGGTTATAAGCACCAGCAATATAGGTTCCACCTTCTGCATCCGAAGCATTTACAAATGGTGCAGTTAGTTTCGGGTTAATCCAGAATGCCCGGCGACCCGATCCCTGAAAGAATACTGAGAAGTCAACTCCTTTGTAACCGGCAGAAATACCAAAACCATAAGTAATTTCGGGAACTTTAGGGTAACCAATAGCTACACGGTCGTAAGTATCAATTTTTCCATCTTCGTTGATATCTTTGTATTTAATATCACCCGCTTCCACTGTACCAAAGCTGCTTTTTTGATCGGG
>CAMBSB010000162.1 GCA_945870155.1 Paludibacter jiangxiensis
GGTAAAAAAACAGGGATAAAAATGATTCCCATAAAATTCATAGGATAAACAAGTATGTAAGCAAAAACTATTGCCGAAACGGCACCAGAAGCCCCCAAACTGCTATAATATGCATTTTCCTTTTCTTTAAAATAGGTGGGCAAAATAGAGAAAATCAATCCGGTGAAATAAAGCAAAATATACAAAATAATTCCAACAGCAGGTCCAAAAACGTCTTTAAATACTTTTTCAATCTCTGTTCCAAATAGATACAAAGCAAACATGTTGAAAATTAGATGTGATAAATCGGCATGTAAAAATCCGTAAGTTAAGAATCGGTACCATTGTTTGTTCTTAATTGCAGCCAGATAGAAAATGTATTTTTGAACAAGTGTACTGTTGTTAAATGCTGTATATGAAATAATTGCTGTTATGACAATAATGATAATTGTAACCATAAATGTTTATAGATTGATAAATTAACTGGGTTTTTTACACTGACTTTTTTCTTTGAATTATTCAAAACGGTAAAGCAGACTATTTGTAAATAAAATTATTTTTTCTTCGTTAAGGCTAAATCTATTCTTCCCAAATTCAAGCCACTTTTGCCAACCTGAGCAATTATAACTTTTTTTCCTGTGGCATTATTGGTTTTCACGTTTTCGAGCATACTGTGTGAATGACCACCAATAATTACATCAATATACTTGGTTTGATGTGCAATAGTAAAGTCATTAACATCAACCGATGTAGAATCGGAACCCAGATGCGATAAACAAATTATTAAATCACATTGCTCGGTTTTTTTCAAAAACTCCGATATCTCCTTTGCTTTTTCAATTGGATCTTTGTAAACCATTCCGCGGTAATTACTTTCGATAATCAGGCTTTTTGGCTCTACGTTTAAAGCCATAACCCCTATTTTTAATCCTTGTTTTTTTAATATCAAATATGGTTTTATGAAATTTTTAATGGGAGTAAATTCTACATCATAATTTGAACTGATAATAGGAAATTTTGCTCTTTTCAAAATAACTGCCAAAGTATCAATTCCATTATCAAATTCATGATTACCAAGTGTACCTGCATCATAATTCATACGATTAAAAGCGTCCATTTCAATTCGTCCATTAAAAAAATTGAAAAAAGGAGTACCTTGCGAAAAATCACCTGCATCGAGCAAAAGTACGTTCTTTTCCTCTGAGCGAATTTTTTGAATTACACCCATACGACGGGCATAACCTCCCATATCCGCAGTCTTTAATGACGATTTTTCAGTTGGTTCTATCTGACTGTGTGTATCGTTGGTGTGTAAAATAACCAGTTTAAGCTTATTAGCAGCTATAATCCCGTTGGCAAAAACTAAAAAAATTATGAAAAATGCGTATTGATTTTTATTGTAAAGTTTCATATCTTCCAATTGTAAATTGTAAATAAGTAAATTGTATATTATCTGATTCTCCCATCCAGCTTCGACTGTATTTTGCGACCCATTTGAGTCTCATTTTTAATGTATTGCAACAACATGTTTCTAACTTTGATACTGGTATTTACCCTTTTTTCGTACATGGCCAATTGATACATTTTATCGTTACCACCAGCCAGATAGTCGTTGGTTGCGATGCTGTATAACATGTTCACATCCAGCGGATTGTCTCCAATGCTTATATCAACAGCTTTACCATTTTCAATAACCATATGTAAACCGGAAACACCTTCGCCACCAACTTTAGCAAAGAATTGCAGCAAATCATTCAATTTATCGCCCTTTATCCAAACCACGACCAATTCATTTTCGAATGGCATAAGTTCAAAAACTTTTCGTAAAGTAATAGTTCCGGCAGGTATTTGGGTGCGCAAACCACCCAAATTAACTATAGCTATATCAATTTGTTGGCGCAAAGCTTCGCTGGCTGCCTGCCTGTAAACATCGGCACTGAAATTTGACAATAAACTCTCCGGAGCATGGCCACGCATGGTTTCAGCAGCTTCGCCTATCACTACATTCATTTCTTTGTCCACCGTTTGTTTAAAAGGTTTTAAATAGCTGATATAACTCGTGTCAGCAATACTTTGTGTAGAGGCACCCAGTGCTATTCGGGTTGAAGAACTGTCGGTAATTTGCCATGTTTTAGGGCTGCAAGCTACGAATGTGAGTGCTAAAACATATAAAATAATGAGTTTTATTTGCATAATATTAAATTTTTAAAAAAGCAAAATTACAAAATAAAAAGTGAATTTGAATAATTATCGGTTAAGATATGTGTTGTGGGTTTGCAGCTTAATTGAATATTAGTTGTTTTGTGAATCATGTTTGTATTTTTTGTTGTTATTTACTCTTATAGGATAGCTTTTTGCATTGTATTTATAAGTTGTTTTGGAAGTCGTAAATTTGTTAACTCCAGTATAATACAGAATAGGATTCGATTACATTATTCGTATTTGTTAATGTCCAGGGTGTTTTAGATATTTGTTTATTTAATTGGATTATTCCTTGTCATCTTATTAAAATGACACTTCACTAACCTTTTTGTTTCTAGCCATACACTAGAATAAAGACCATATTGTTTTTCTTTTGAAATATTTCCTTTGCCATCATATTCATAGGTTTACAATTGGTTAATAGCGTTTTGGTCAATATGCAAATTCCATTTAACTATTCTGCCTCAAACAAATTCAAGACTAACCATTGAAGTATACTCAAATTGACCATTTTTTTAAATAAAACTTTTGCCTAAATATTATTCCCTATGTGTTAAATTTGTTAAAACGATTTGCAGTAAAACTTGAGTTTTGAGATGTCATTAATTCACTCTTATTTTGAATTGCCGAGGAAGTAATGTCAGGTTCAATTGTAATATCTTGTTTTATTAATTGTCGAATATTGTTATAAATATTGCAAATTTAATTTTAAACAACACTTAAAATTCCTCCCCTAGTCAGGGCTGAGTAAATACTTATAATGATGTTAAAATGTAGTTTTCGTTTTTTTAAAACAAACAACTATTTATTGAGTCTCTCAAATAAACTAATCGTTCGTTTAATAATTTCCACACATTCCTCAATTTGTTCTTTTGTAATAACAAGTGGTGGTGCAAATCGAATAATATTTGTGTGAGTGGGTTTTGCCAACAAACCATTTTCGGCAAGCTTTAAACAAATATCCCAGGCCAAATTTTTATGTCCTTCGTTGTTTATAATTAATGCGTTCAACAAACCTTTGCCTCTTACTGATTTGGCGATATTCGATTTTTTGCAAAGCTCCCCAAGTTCCGAACGGAAATACTTTCCTAATTCAAAAGCATTATTCGCTAAATCTTCGTCCCTTATCACTTCCAAAGCCGAGATAGCTACAGCTGCCGCCACAGGATTTCCACCAAAAGTAGATCCATGTTGTCCGGGCTGAAAAACTTTCATAATGTCATTGCTCGATAACACTGCCGAAATTGGATACACACCTCCCGAAATTGCTTTGCCTAAAATCAAGATATCGGGATGCACGTTTTCATAATCGCAAGCCAACAACTTACCTGTACGAGCGATTCCGGTCTGTACTTCATCGGCAATAAAAAGCACCTTGTGTTGTTGGCAAAGCTTATAACATTGACTTAAATAACCATCATCAGGAACATAAGCACCTGCCTCTCCCTGAATAGGTTCTACTAAAAAACCTGCAATATTGGGGTTTGTGTTTAAAGCTTTTTCAAGTTCACCGGCATCGTTATACTTAATTACAGTAAAGCCAGGAGTATACGGACCGTAATCTCTATACGCATCCGGGTCGATTGAAAACGAAACAATGGTAGTGGTGCGCCCATGAAAATTATTTTCGCACACCACAATCTGAGCCAAATTCTCGGGTATTTTTTTAATATTGTAAGCCCATTTTCGGCAAAGTTTTATGGCTGTTTCCACAGCTTCAGCGCCTGTATTCATTGGCAATACTTTTTCGTATCCAAAATAGTTACAAATATATTCCTCGTACACTCCTAATTGGTTATTGTAAAAAGCCCTGGAAGTTAAAGTAAGCTTTTGGGACTGATCGGTCAATGCTTTAATAATTTTTGGGTGGCAATGTCCCTGATTAACGGCAGAATATGCCGATAGAAAATCGAAGTATTTTTTGCCATTCACATCCCAAACGTATACGCCTTCTCCTCTATCAAGTACTACAGGTAGTGGATGGTAATTGTGCGCACCATATTTTTCTTCAAGACTAATTAATTCTTCTGCACTAAGTTTTTTCATATAAATTTTAATTTAAATACCTAACCCCGACCCTCCCTGCCTGCCGCAGGCAAGTCCAAATGGAGAGGGAGGAAGAGGGGGAATAAGACGAATACTGATTTTTTTAATGTATAATAATTTCCTTGAGTAACCAAATATTAATTTTTGGTCAATGGAATTCGAGTTTATTCTTTATTGTGAATAGTTCTACTTTACTAAAATAGAACATTACAAGATATTTAACCCTGCCTGCTGCATGTAGGCACAATAGAAAATTGAAAATAAAAACACTCAATAGTCAACAAATAATTCTACTTTACTGAAATAAATCTTAGGCAATTTTTAACCCTGACTACCGCAGGCAGGCACAATAGAAACAATAGAAAACAAAGAATAGATAAGTTTTAAGTACACATTAGATAAATACCTAACGGTATTTTAAGAGAAATCTCTTACTAATAAAACAGAAAACATCAATCTATTGTTTCTATTGTGGTTTAATCTTTTATTTGGTAAAGTAGAACTAACGGTAAATTTAAATAGAATGACTCTTTTTTTTAAGTAAAAGACTTATTTTTGTTACTAATCAGGCCGTTAAATGTCATATTTTATCATTTTACACTAAAATTGGTCATATTGAATTTTCAAACAATTTTATAAATGAAAAATAATTGTTTTTTAGCCTAAAAATATTTATTAACGCACTAGAAACTCCCCCTTCAGGGGGTTGGGGGGCTGAGTTATTACCTTTTTTTATTGTAAACTATTGTGCCTATTGTGGTTCATTCTTTGATTAATTTAAAATATCTCTGCTATCATGCACCTTACACTTCCTCCACCATATTTCTCTATGGTTGGTATAGATGCTACAATAAATTCGTTGTATGTTTTTAATTTTGAAATCTGTTTTGGGGTCAATGAATCAAACGCACTTTGCGACATAACCAGCATATTTTCGTTCGCAGCATTCCTGACTTGAAGCATATTTCCTGCAAAATTAAGTATTTGTTCCTCTGTAATCTCAATTATCTCTTTAACCGTAATATTTAATTTGTCAGTTAGCATTTTTCTTTCGTTCTTATCATCTATACTATCCAAACAAATCAGGGCATAAGTATCAGCTACACTCATCATTACATTGGTGTGATATATGGGTAAGCGTTTGTTGGCAACCGTATGGAATGAATGAAAACAGACAGCTTCATACGAAAAATCGGCACAAAATTGCAACAGTAATTCCTTGCTGGTGCGTTCCGATAAAGCCGCATAAGCTATTTTGTTTACTCTATCCAAAATCATACTGCCTGTTCCTTCCAAATACAGATTGTTTTTTTCAAAAACGGAGTAATCAATAATTCTTTCGTTTTTAAAACTTTCAATTATGTCACTTCTTCTTTCAAGGCGCCTGTTTTTAGCAAACATAGGGTATAAAGCTATAGTTTTGTCAGCATGAAATGAAATCCAGTTATTTGGGAAAATTGAGTCCGGAGTAAGCGGAACTAAAGTATCCTTGAAAATTTTCACGTCAATGTTGTGCTCTCTTAACTTCGAAGCAAAGTTATTGAATTCTGATAATGCTTTCGATTGTATTTCACTTTCGGGGGCATTGTCCCTTTGTTGAAAATAATTATTTTGAGCAGTTTCGGCATTGTATCCGAAAGCTACCGGTTCAACAATAAATATTTTGTTAGTTGACTGATAATCCATATAATTCATTGTTTAATCGTTGTCTCTGATTAATGGAAAAGTAGAGCATCTAAGCAAACCGCCCATTTTCGAAATTTCGTGATATGGCACTTTTTCAACTTGGAAACCCCATTCGTTTTCCATAAAATCATTTAATCTTCCAAATTGCATTTCACTAACAACCGTTTTCGGTGAAATAGAAAAAATGTTTGTGTTCATTTTATACATTTCATCTTGAGTTATCTCGAAAATATTGGATACTCCAAAAACATCTTTTATTAAATTATAGTCCTTTACATTACTAAAACCATCTTTATAAATAATGGCTTTATCCGCGCCTACCGGCATAAATGTACAGTCGAGATGTAGAATGCCTTTACGTGGGTCAGTATCGTGTTTTACAAGTTCGAGAGCTATAAATGTTTTATGTGGAAAAAGTTCTTTTAGAAAATTAAATGCATACTGATTAGTACGAGCAGTTTTTAATTTGGCATAATCATTTCCGGTATACAGTCCAACAAATATCAAATCGTTGTACAGAATTACATCACCACCTTCAACATGAGCACGTTCGGGTAAATTATAAATTTTATTATAAGCTATTTTATTATAAATATTTTCATAAGCTATTTTTTCATCTTCGCGGTTAGGAATAATATTTGAATTTATAATAGTGTCATCTATAACAAAACCTGCATCACGTGCAAAAACCTGATTGCAATTTTCTATTAAACTTGGTTTTAATACTTCCACCTGATGTTTAAAAAAAACCTTTTCTAATGCTGACATTTCGCACTGAATGGCTTCATCGGACGGATATACTCCTTTTAAAATAGTTTCGTATGATTTTGCATCGTATGTTTCTTGTAGTCCGGGCATTTTGCCATTTGAAACTGACTGTCCAAGCACTACACTTTTTAATGTCGATGTTTCATTTTTTATATTGAGTATCATGATTTTATCCTGAAATGAATTTAGTAAGAAAATTTTTTTAATTAATGCTTTATAGTGAACCGTTAAGGAGTATTATAGACATATACAATTTCAACAAAAATACGATAATATTTTAACCTTACAACTACTTTCAGTGCAATAATGTTTATAAAATGAATAAATATTTATTTCTGCTGTGTTTTTGCATCTTTTATTTTATTAATATTAACAGGTATATTAATACAACTTTACTAAAATAGAACAATACAAAATTTTTAACCCTGCCTTCCGCAGGTAGGCACAATAGGCACAATAGAAAATAAAAAAGAATAAAGAAAGCACACAATAGCCAAATACCTTTCGGTATTTTAAGAGTTTAGTCTCGTGATTAATATCAAAAGTATTTTTTCTAATGTGAACTATTGTGGCTATTGTGGTTCATTCTTTTTGCTGCTGTGTTTTGCATCTTTTAATATCCTTATCTTAACAATTATATAGAACCGACTTCAAAAATTAATCATCATTATTATATTATATGATTATCCGCAAATCGTCGTATTAATAATGAAGATTTGAAAAGTCAAATTTACATAACCCTTGGTCAACGATCTACGAGAAAAAAAGACCTACATTAACTGCCTGTAAGGCAGGACAATGTTTAATCTTGCCTTTCAGGCAAATTTTTGTGTAGATTTCGAACCCTAGGTTTCGCTACGCTTACCTAGGGTTATGAAAATTAAATCCTTCGGATTATTTAGGTCGCTTTGCGGATAATCATTATTATATTATAAAGCCAAGTATTTATAAACTTAGTATATTTAACTATTCAAACTTGCATATGAAGTAATAAATATATCATAACATGGGGAGTCTAAAGTAAATATTGTTCTAAAATGATTGAAAATGAATGAAATAATTCAAATAAAATTATTATTTTCAAATAAAATTATAAATATATTTGTACATTTATCGTGGCCTCAAAAGATGTTATATAACTGAAATACAGCACTATAACCGGATATAAATTACAATTAGCTATCTGGTATTAAAAAATAGTTTTATATTTTAGATAAAACATTTTTGTAATTAATAACAATACACTATCTTTGACGAAATTATAACAAATAAAATGAGTAAAGGTACAGTAAAATTTTTCAATGAATCAAAAGGTTTTGGATTCATTAGCGAAGAAGGAAATAACAAAGAACATTTTGTTCACATTTCCGGCTTGATCGACGAAATTCGCGAAGGCGATACAGTTGAGTTCGAATTAACCGAAGGTAAAAAAGGTTTGAACGCAGTAAATGTGAAAGTAATTAAATAATTACAATCAAATTGAATTAAATTAAAAAAAAGCCTACACAATTTAGTGTAGGCTTTTTTTTAATTTATAATTGTTGGTTTTTTACAAAAGCGATCCGGCCTCTTTGTCAATATAAAAATCTACAATCCTTTCGCAAATTCCAATATTTGCAGCCGGAAATTGTTTCGAATCAGACTCATTATTAATTATTTGCTTTAGAACAAAGGCTTTGCTTTTTCCACAAATCAAAAACAATATTTGTTCTGCATTACATATAGTTCTGCCTGTGAGTGTAATTCTTTTTTGACCACTTATAGGATGTGTAGCTTGTGCAACCGAATACTCAGAATTTAAAAGTTCTAAGTTATTTGGAAAAATTGATGCTGTATGTCCATCATCACCCATACCCAATAGAATAATATCAAAAACCGGAAAACCATTTTTTACCGGCAGATTTTTCCATAAAAGATTTTTATAACGTTCTACTTCATTGTTAGGAATGTCCTCTCCTTTGATTCGATAAATATTTTCGGCGGGTATAAATGACTTGTTTAGTAAAGTATCGTAAGTCATTCCAAAATTACTTTCTTTATCAGTTGGGGGCACACATCTTTCGTCAACCCAATATAGGTTTATAATTTTCCATGGAATTAAATTTTCATATTCATCAGCCAATAATGAAAAAAGTTGCTGGGGAGTTGATCCTCCCGACAAAGCAACATTAAGCATTTTTCCTTCATTAGACTTTGTAATTGATTTTTCTAAAATAACTTCCGCTACTGCTCTGGAGGCTTGAATGTTGTCTTCGTAAATATGCGTTTTGTAGTGCATTGATTTTTTAGTTTTATTGTTTGTTTTTATTTTGATATATCTGTTTCGTAGAATTTTACGGTTTTAATTAAGTTTTTTGATAAATATCTCTTTAGTAGATATCAAAAATTTGATTCTACTTATAACATATTGAATTTAAAACATATAATTTGACCACTACCTTTCGGAATCGGACTGACCTCGTCCGGTGAGCCGAAAACAAGTGAGGTAGGCGGTTAAAAATCGTCCTTGTTTGAGTTCCGACGTATTCCGTCGGAATGAGTTTGGACGATTTGAGCTTACCGAGCGTAAGTTTTTCGAGCGAAGTGGGCGAAGTCTTGAATTTTTTTGCATACTTTTTTGTTTCAAGACAAAAAAGTATGTGGGGTATGGGGCAAAGCCCCACATTCAAAAAGCTTATAAATAGTAAATTATATATGTTTTTATTTTTTTTGTCATTTACTGAAATTTTATTTAATAATTTTTCGGGTTACAATTTCATTTTCAGATATTAACGTTAGCAAATAACAACCTGTCTGAATATGTGACGTACTTACAACATTCCTTTGCACATTTTGAAGGTTCTTTTCCAAAAGCAAAGTTCCTGTGAGTGTGTGTAGTTGTAATTTACTGAAATTTTCACCGTTCAGAATGTTCAATTCATCACGAAACGGGTTAGGAAACACCTTGATATTTAAATTTTCAGATACATTCAGAATTGCTGAAGCTTCATTGTTAAATCCTTGCATACCAAAACCATACTGATACAAAGGATCGCCAAAAATGGGCGGTACTGTCAGTCCCAATTTGATGTAATTTCGAATCTGAATGCGTTCGGCATCTGATGCACCAATATCGTAAGGCAATTCCCATTTTTCTACAATATTATTTAAATTATCTGTTCCGAGTTGCGTATCCGACTTTGGCAATTGAAAAGGCAAACGACCACTTGGCTGATAATCGCCGAAAATAAGTGCTGCTGTAGCCTGTCCGATACCTGTTCCGCCACGATAGACCAGCATAATAGCGTCAGAAATATCAACCAAAGGCGTGAGTACATAGGGGCGTGGTGTTAGAATTACCGTTACTACTTTTACGCCTTTCTCGTGAAATTTCTGAATAATAGCCAATTGGTCAGCAGGGATATTCGGATTTTTATCCGCCCATTCTGTTCCATGCGTATAGCCTTTTTCACCAATAACTACCACAGCCACTTTTGGATTGACACATGAATCCTGATACACTTTTATTCCTGCTGTTAAACCACGTTCTGAAATGGCTTGCGTGTATGTTTTGGCTTGTACGTCATCATAATAAATGGATTGCCAAATGGTATTCGGGTCATTGTCTTTATTTGGCCATGTTGAGCGCGGTCCGGCTACAACAACTTCGTCACCCGAATTTAGTTTCAATGGTAAAACTCCGTTGTTTTTCAGCAGCGTGATTGATTTTTTGGCAGCATTCAACACAATAGCATGATGATCGGCTTTGGTATAAGTACAAGTTGGGTCAGCATACGGATTTTCGAACATTCCCATGCGGATTTTATTGTCCATTATGCGGCGACACGCTTCGTTGATACGGTAGATACCAATGTTTGTTATCAGTTGCGGAATGTCCGTATTGATCGATGGCGCACCACCCATTACATCGATGCCTACTCCCAGACTTTCGCTGGATTGAGTGGTATTCGCTGCAAGCCAATCGGTTACCACAAAACCTTTGAATTTTATTTCATTACGCAAATAATCAATCATCTTTTTACTCGAATTTGCGCCTTTGTTCGACGGATCGAGAAACGGACAAGTGTTATAGCCGGGCATTACCGAAGCTGCATTGGCTTCAACGGCTGCATGCCAGGGTTTCATGTGATATTTAATAGTAACAGAATCGTATTGCAGCGCACTTTCACCACCTGCACCCTGACTTGGCCAATGTTTTACGGTAACCATCATCGAATGCGGATTAATTTCAGGTCCGCCCTGCATGCCACAAAGCAAAGCACGAATAATGGCTGCTGCATCGTCGGCATTTTCGCCCGAGCCTTCCTGAAAACGTGGATAAAGTACTTTGGTATCAACCTCGGCCAGAGGAGCTAAGGTTCCGGTAAAACCGAATGCTTTTTGCTCAATGCGGTGCATATTTCCACATTGATATACAATATTCATATCGCGGGTGGCGGCTAATCCGAGTTGTGTTGGGTAAATGGTTTTCCAGCCATGCACTTTATCGCCCAGATAAGCTATCGGAATCCCCATGCGGGTTTTCGATGCGGCATATTGTGTAGTTCGCATGCCACCTTCCACACCATACGAAAATGCAAATCCATCCAAAGGATTATCGTTTCCTCCGTAAAAAAGCTGCCGGGCTTTCTCATCGGTATTCAATCGAATCATTATGTCGTTGAGACGTTTATCAGGCGTTAAATGCCAGTCTTCGAACGGCTCAATTGTTCCGTTTTTATTCATATCACGACAAGCATTCACTATACTGATTCCATCGGTTTCCTGTTCCATAAACGGAATGTAAACGCCAAAAAGTCCTTTATTAGAATACTTGTTGCCACTTGAAGTACTTGCAATCACATACCATTTATACGTCCATCTGTCCACCAAATCAGTTGGAACTACAAACGAATTCGTAGTTGCTTCTCCAATTTTTGTGTAGCGATCGAGCAGATTTCCGGACGCATACCATTCGTAATCGTTGCGGGTGATATTGAGATAAACTTCGTATTTGGTTGCTCCGGGATACGCATTCCATGTCAATGTTGGTTTGCGGGCATTGGTTATCATAGTTGTGTCAATGGGCGATTTCAATATAAAATCAACCTGCTCCGGCGGGCGAACAGA
>CAMBSB010000163.1 GCA_945870155.1 Paludibacter jiangxiensis
TCTTGATAGTACCTCCACTTAAATATGGGAACAATGCAACCCAGGAAGAAGTACTAAAATCCATGTTCAGATTTGATATAGTATGCCCATCTCCATCAAAAACACCTGTAAAAGCCCTGTTAGTTGCCAAACCGTAATAGGTGGTTGGATTTCCTCCTCCAACACCTCCAATTCGGGCAAAAACACGATTATCCAAATCAAAATCAGCCGTCATTTTGTAGTACTTTCCTTTCCATGCATCGGCTGTTGCTTGTGTTGCATTACCTACCAAAGTTGCTAAATAACGTAATTGAGATGGGGTCGAAATCAAAATAGGATTGCTTTCACTCTCGCCCGCATTGGCTGCCTGTGTTCCAAAATCTGGTGCTGTGGTTCCATTCCAAACGATAGTTTCAGACATGCTATATAAACTAAATAGCAATGTCAAAATAAGGGTAGAAATTTTTTTCATGATTTTTTTGTTTGTTAGTATTTACTTTATGCTGTTATAATTCGCTATAGTTTCAGATGTTCTTAAATATCTGTTGTATAATCTGAATTGCTTTACATTTACATTAACCGATTTACCGACGATAGCTGTTGCATTACCATTCACGTTTTCCAATTTTGTTTGAAATCGCCCCCAACCCTGACGATTATTTTTTCCTCCATCGCAGAGTTTTCCATCCACAACTACCGAAATAATATTTGGGCCACCATCTACAATAAAGGCAAAGTGATAATCCTTTTTAATTTGCAATAAGCAACTGTCAGATGCCCAGGAGGTGCTCAATAAACCATCACAAATGGTAATTTTCAATGAGTTTTTTTCACTTGTTTCCAGCAGAATGCCTTTTTTTGATTCATTGCGGCTATCAAATAATATCTGTCCTTCTTTCAGTTCATCAAATGAGGCTAACATTTCTATAGTAAATCCACCGTCTACCAAACTTGCCACAGTTGGCATCTTGATTAACACTCCTCCTTTTTTTACATCCTTCTTCTCGATACTAAGGCCAACTTTTGTCAAAGTCTTATTTGATCTTTGATTCCACAATCCTTCAAAAAGAGTTGGATCTACAGCATGTATGCGAGCTTGTTTCTTTTCTGTTTCAGTAATCCAATAATTACCATCTTCTTCTATTAAATCCGGGTAGCTAAAGCCAGTATAGCCTCCGGAATGAGTATATTTTTCGTAGTCTTCATCGTAAAGCAAAATCTCAGGTTGAGACCAGAATATCATTCCATTTTTTTCTATACCTCCAGTAATCCATACCGGATTACGATTGGGGGCGGGATATTCTTTTTTTGATTGAGGATGGTATTTCATTTTCGACTCTCTCGCTCCACCATGGTTGTGAAACCACATAAGATACTTACCATTACAGCACTTCCACATATTTGTATTTGCCCGTGGACATTTTATTATCTGCGTTCCGTCAGGTTCGTATGTAGCAACTACTGGCAGCGACCAGGATTTTCCCAGGTCACGGCTGTATGAGTGAGCCAAATATCCATTATCCGTCCGGTAAATGCAGTATATGCTATTATTGCTTAATCCCACCAAATTGTGCTCTTCCTGATGGTTGCCAAAGGCTTCATTACGAATGCCCTTTTCACCATCCGGCAACATATTCCAGACCAACTTATCTACTTCTTTCTCTGTGTTAAGATTTGGACTATTAAACACCCAACCTTCTCCTCCTAAAGGAGAAGATGTTTTTGTATAGGCAAAAAATACGCTTCCATTAATCAGCTTGGGCTTATCAATTCCCCAACCTTTAAAATAGTTTTTACCTTCATCACACGCTGTTAATCTTACCGGTAAGTTATATCGCTCAGACCATGTATTGCCATTATCATCAGAATATCTAAAGCAGAATAGTTGGGCCCTTGTATTTTTTTCAACATCAACAACATCCCCATTGAAGTTGTAAACAATATATATACGACCAAAGCTTGTCAGATAAGGGCTTACCCAGGACGCTTGTGTGCCATCGCCGGGTTCAGTATTTACAGATTCAGACCATGTTTTTCCTTTATCATCACTCCAAAACGAACAAATATGTCTGTCTTTACAACTTTCACAGGAACCTATGGTAGCCACACAAAACCAACGACCATTAGTAAGTTTCACAACGTATGGTTGGTCAATATAACTTTTGCCATCTCCATACATCAGGCTTCCGGTAGTGTAGTTGCGCCAATCAGTCCAAGGAGAATTTCCGGCACAAAGAGTATTTGATAAAGTAAGAAAAATTAAATATAAAAATGCATTAAATTTTTTCATGACATTAATTTATGACTTCATTTGAGAATATATTAGTTGATATTTTGACAAACAATCAAATTTTGCAGTTATTTTTATCTTGCTTTTCAGGCGTAAGGAACTCGCATGGTGCATATTTACATTGCCTATTGCGAGGGTTTCACTATTTTCGTTTCATTATTTAATAATCACTGCGCCTTTATTCACATTATCAGAAATATCAAAAATCTTTTTTGCTAAATTCAATTTATTATTCTGAAGCAAAATATCTTCGCTTAAAGTTCCTTCCACTCTCAAAAATGAGCCAGTCATATTCAGAGTTCTCGATGAGGTGATCAGAACATTTCTTGTATCCTCAAGCCGTATCAAAGACTCTGCTCTCTCATTGCCTTCAGCTTTAAAACCTGATATTTCAAGATTTTCTACATCGTTACAAACGATAGCAGGGCACATATCTACAGTATCTAATCGGAACTGTACATTATTCAGTATAATGTCGCTTGCGTGATGAGCATATAAACCATAGGCAGGCAAAATACCAAAAATACCAATCTCAGGATAATTCCGAGGCAAATCAGGGACATCCCTTCGAGCACCCATTATTTCAGTGCCTCCTCCTGAAAACCTGATATTTATGTTATTAAAGGAGATGTTTCGCGGTCTGGTTTTTGTTGTTCCGGTGATTTGTATGCACTTAGCCTGGCTTGCATGCTTGGGAGCTATTTTCGGAACAGTACCAACAATATTGCTGAATGAAATATTTTGAACTTTTCCGCTCTCCCATTTGCTGTCATCAAACACATCTACAAGCCCGGTATTTTTCATTCCTTTGGTTATTTCCTGCCAACCCGCCACTCTGATAACAATGGGACAAACCACATTATCCATGACAATATCCGAAAAGGTCATATTTTGCATTGTGCCCCCAAACGACTGCTGAATTTTGATACCTCCCTGCAACGTATTTCGAATTACACAATTTGAAACCGCTACATTTTCAATATTCCCATAGGCATCAGGACCAATACGGATTGCAGCACACTTAGTGCTAAAATTACAATTAGTAATAATAATATCTCTGCATGCACTTCCCGGAATAGTTGATTTTAAGGTAATGCAATCATCTAAACTATGAAAATAGCTGTTCGAAATCATCACATCTTTACAGGCATCCAGGTCTAATGCATCATTATTATGCTGTGCCAGATTCTCAATACGTACACGATTAATCCGAACATTTTCACACTCAATAAGCCAACAATTAAAACAGCCGGCATTTACCATAGAAACGCCTTCTATCTGGACTCCCTTGCAGCTTCTGAAGAAAATATTATTGGGTCGATCGGAATCGAGAGAAAAGGATTTTCCCTGTCCATCAATCTTGCCATCACCTTTTATAGCAATATTAGTCGCTCCATTTGCGTAGATCAATGCACGACTCATTTTTTTATAAAGAAAAAAATCATCTTTGAAATATTTCCGGAAATCTTTGGGATATCCGAGGAGAATAGCATTACCTGCTAAATAAAGTTCTATGTTACTCTTAAGAATAATGGTGCTGATTAAAAATGTGCCATTCTTAATCAATACCTTTCCGCCGCCATTCCTTGAGGCCGCATCAATAGCTTTCTGAATCTTAGCAGCATCATCAGTCACTCCATCACCTATAGCACCATATTTATGCACATCATAAACTCCCCCTGAAGTATAATTTTTGCCATTCGAGCTTATGGAAATACTAAGGATAAGAATTGCCAGAATAATTTGTTTTACATCAGTCATAATTTAATAATTTGTATTTCATTTGTTTATAATTATTTTTTTTATCAGATTGAACTGACTACTGGCAGGATTAAATAAACATCTCCATATGTTTCACTTCCCCCCATCCTGCAGCCACGCCCCCAGGATAACAAAATCAACATCCTTGTCGACGATGAGCCGGAAGTCTGTTCCTTCCAAGAGAAGATTTTTTCCAAAGCGCGCATCCGCTAGTTTGAAATCCTGACGCTTGATCGTGCCGGTGTTTCCAATCTGGAACTCACCGCCCGGCTTGAAGGCCCCGGGGGCTCTTTTGTTCACCCGCACCACATCATCGCCGGAGTCGTAGATAAGCGACACCTTGCAGTCCCCTTTGTCGAGATAGAGTACCGAGAGGGTCACCTCCGGAGTTGTGCCGTTTTCGAATTTCGGATCATACACACGGAACTCCATGCTGCGTTTGCCAGTCTTAGCCAGGGAGCACGACATCCACGCCGGGCGGCCGACCAGCTCCCCTTGGGCCGTTTCCGCCGCATAACTCCCCCGCATTGGTTTAATCAGCAATGCCTGTTCCAGTCCAGTATTGGGAACCTTTGCCACAACGGTTGCATCCAGCCCTTTCTTCACGTCTTCCCAGCGGGCTGGATAGACGGTCTTTTCGTGGATTTCTTTTCCGAACAGTTCGTCATCGACTTCGCTAGAACGATCCGAAAGCTTTAGATAGATTTTTCTGCCATTGGGATGGTCAAAACTATTGAACACGAAGGTTTGATCCGGTGCACCTTTCGGGGTCCCCATCCATCCTTTAACTGTGACCTTGGAGCCGAAAGGAACACTGTTATCCGCTATCGGACTGCTAATGGTAGAGGGGTCGAGGGTGATGCCCTCCAAGGTCTTCATACTTTGTTCATGTTCCTCATAACCCGGGATTACATTTTCCTTTTTCAAAACTTTTACATGCCCTATACTTGCCGTTTGATGGTCGGCGAACCAAGGATCATCCACATTCACCTTCATGTCGACATAGTTAGTGATGCCGCTTGTAAACGGGTTGAGGGAGTAGATGATAGGACCTCGTGCCAGCACTGCCCGTCCCTCTTGCTCTCGAATGCCGCGCATCCAACGCCATTCCATAGGGAAATTCAGCTCCACCACGTCGCCCGCTTTCCATTTGAGTTTCAGTGCGAAAAAAGAGCCACTTTGAATGCTGCTCAATGCCTTTCCATTTAGACGTATTTCCGGCTTTTGGCACCAGGCCGGGATACGGAACAGAAGCTCCTGCTCCACAGGTTGAGACGGCTCCACCAAGACACGGATTTTCCCCGATGCAGGATAATCTGTGGTCTGTACCAGGCGAATTGTTCTCCCTTTCGGTAGTTTCAGTCTTGCATCGCTTTCTCCATAGAGGTTGAAGTAAATTTGTTGGTTTTGTTGGTAATAAAAGTATCCCGGGAGATATCCTAAGGCTCGTTTCAAATTATTTGGACAGCAATAATGGTCCAAGGGGTTGGCAATCCTTGTTCCTTCGACGCTCAAGTCGTAAGTCAACATCCTTCCATTTGGGGACATACCTGCAAAGAGTCCGTTATAAAAAGTCCGCTCCATCACATCACCGTAATAGGAGTCGGGATGCTCCTTCATTGCAAAATGAAGGAGTTGTACCAGATATCGCTTTGCACAATTTTCGCCAACTTTCCTTCTTTCTGCCTGCCCCCAGAGAAACTCAGGGTCATGGTCAAGTCCGCTACGGGTGGTCTGGCTGTGTCGCCAACGTTCATCCAAGGCAAAAGATCCGGGAGCCAATGCCCCTCCATTCTTGATCCAGGAAATCATCTGCGGATATCCTGCAACGAGTGTCGGATCGGGAAAGTGGCGATTAAGATAGAGCATGGAGATATTGATATCGCACCAGCGGTAGATATGAAGCCCTTCCAAATTGAGTGGATCAATCGGGTCGCCGCCGATGCGTGTGGACCACATCTTGGACAGCTTTCCCTCAGGACAAAATGTTGTTCGCACCCAATTCAAATACTTGGTGTCTCCCGATGCTTCAGAAAGTGCTATCAAAGGATACTCGTCGGTCCACAGGGTTCCGAAGGCTGCATTATCGAAACTGGCAATTAGTTCATCCCCGAGTTTCTTGGCTGCCTCCAAGGACTTTTTGCGATCGAAAAATCGATAGTCATTGACCAGAGCGATCAGGTTGCAGCCCTTTTCCGAAAGATCATAAGCAATCAAGCCTCGGTTGGTGCTTGGGCGAAGAATCCCGATGTAGCCATCAGTGTCTTGGGTTGAAATCAGCTCATCAATCCAATGGTCCTTCCAACGGATGACCTCTGCATCTTGGGAATAGGCAGCTAGGTGAACTGCGCCGTCGAGCATCAACCCGGTTCCTCTGAAGCCTGTTTTCAATTTTTTAGTGCGAAAATAAGACAAAAAGTCTTTTTCCATATCCAATTTTAAGAGGTTCCCCTTTATCATCGTCTCGATGCGGTGGCCGAACACCCCGCCAAGCTTGATGCTCTCCACCCCGAAGGCGGCCTGCTGGGCAGTAGCTGGGACAATGGATGCCGGTGATTTTGTGGCGACCTGTGCTATTGTTTTTCCCAAATTAAAAAACAGCAAAAATGCACTCAGTAGAATTTTTAAAATTAGTTTGCTGGTCATAATTACATCTTTTTAGCTATACTATTCAAGGAATTGATTTATAAAGCATTAAATATCTATACGATAAATCTATTTTGTGTCATATTTATAATTTGCCATGGCTTCAGAAGTTGTCAAATACCTATTGTAGATTCTCAAAGATTTGATACTTCCGTCGAAACCTGGCATTATCTTTATTAAATCAGATGAACCATTGAGATTTAGATCGTCACTGATTCTATTCCATCCATAATATTTATATCTACCACCATCACTAAGTTTTGCATTTACAACATTTGAAATAACTTTTGATAAGCCATCTACAATAAATACAACATGTTGGGGTAACTTTTCATTTAATAAACCAGGATCAGTTTCGTTGGTGTTAAATTTTTGCGACCACAATCTTTTTTCCTGATACATATCCCATGATGCATGCATTGGAGATAATAATTTATCCTGAGTAGCTTCCATGTAACCCCGATCTTTACCATCAGTAAGCACTAATTCCAAAGTTCGTCTGTCTGAAACCTGAATTGTAAATCCAATACCATTTTCACTTCTGTTATCGAATAAAATCTGACCCGGAACTAATTTGTCAAACGTCAACCACATATCAATTGTAAAACCCGAATTATTCAAATCATTCATCGACAAATTGATTTCCTGACTTTTGTTTATATCTTTTCCTTCGAAAATTAAACCTTGTTTTGTGATTGATTTTTGTTTTCCCTGATTCCATAATCCGTTCAAAAGATTATTGTCAATGGTATGTACTCTTGCTATTGACTTTTGTGTTTCTGTTACCCAGAATTTATTATCAATTTCAATAAAGTCAGGATAACTCATGCCTTGTGAAATCTTTGCATAAGAAGTGTCATTTCTATAAAGCAGTATTTCTGGTTGCGACCACAAAATTTTTCCACTTTTTTCAACTCCACCACTTAACCAAACAGGATTTCGTGCTCCGGTATAACCTTTTGCACTATTATTATGATACCATAATAAATACTTCCCCTGAGAGGTTTTAAAAAGTTTGGCACATGCTTGAGGATTTTTTAATGCTCTACCATCCGCATATCTAACAAATTGTGGAGTAGACCATGTTTTACCACCATCTCTCGAATAAGATTCAGCCGGAAAGCCCTCTTGCGTGCGATAAACACAGTACAAATCTCCATTTTTTAAACCCACAATATTATGTTCTTCCTGAATAACTCCCATGGTAGGATCACAAATTCCGGTATTCGATTCCGGAAATTGACTCCAATTAATCTTGAGTGGGTCCCTTTCAAAGTTTATATTATCGCTTTTTATTAAGAATCCTTCATTCATAGTCTGAACATGGAATGCCATTTTTGAATATGTAAAATACATGGTGTTGTTAACTGTAATTGGGGTACAGATACTCCAAAACAATTGTACTTTTCCATTCCATGGATTTAAATAATCGGCTGTCGTTTCTTTTAGTGGGATGCGATATCTTTTCGACCATGTTTGTCCATTATCATCAGAGTATTTATATGCGAACCACCCCATTTCACAAAAATTATAAGCCAGTTTAATGGATTTGTCTAACCATGTGTTTCTGGGAGTTAATGAATCTCCATTATAGTTATAAAATACATATATTCTTCCAAATTTCGTAACATAGGGTATTGCCCATGAAGATTCGAGTCCATCAACAGGATTTGATGGTTCAATGTCAAATGGATTTGACCATGTTTTCCCTTTATCCTTGCTAATTGAAGCTGCGATATGCTGACCAGCTTTACTTTCTTTTCCCTGACCTGTGGTCATTACGCAAACCCAATCTCCGTTTTTTGCTACAGCAATATAGGGTTGATCACAATAATTTTTGCTGGCAATTTCACTTTGTGCATTTATTACATTCCGAATGTCGTGTACTTGCGCAGATAAAAAAATGAAAGGTGCCATTATCGCAATAATTAACAGAGTCAAAGAGATTTTTTTATTGTTGTTTTTCATCTTAAAATGGTATTTATTTGAATAATAAAGTTTATATTTTAAATATTATGTTAGAAATAATGATTTTGCTAATTTCTGTCAGGTAAATCGTCTTTACTGACACCCCAGGTTTTTGAAGGCTTATTCCCCATGAACAGGATTAGTTCACCACCTTTTTTAATATCTTTATGTAGGATATACGATTTTGAATATTGCTTCCCATTGAGTGTGGCATTCAGAATATAGATATTTTCATTGCTCAAATTAAGGGCAGTTACAATAAATTTTTTAGAACCCGTATTTATTTCCGATTTATCTGCTTTAGGAGTACCAATAACATATTCTCCGTTAGCTGGATTAACCGGATAAAAACCAATGGTACTAAAAACGTACCAGGCACTCATTTGTCCCAGATCATCGTTGCCACTCAGTCCGGCAGGCGTATTATTATACATCGTATTACATATCTTATGTACTCTCTCAGCCGTTTTCCATGGTTGACCAATATAATTATAAAGATATGCCACATGATGACTCGGCTCATTCCCATGTACATACTGCCCAATAAAACCGGACATATCATCAATTTTAGGTCCTGTAGTTTGACTCGAGACTGTAAATAAAGAATCTAATTTTACACCAAATTTCTCATTAGACCCCAACGCATCAATTAATCTATAAATATTATGAGGTACAAACCATGTATACTGCCATGAGTTTCCTTCTGCATAAGCTCTTTCTCCATTCACGTAAGGGCTAAAAGGGTCAAAATCGGGAGCCCAATTGCCATTAGCAAATTTGGGGCGTACAAATCCTTTTTCCAAATCAAATACGTTTCTCCAGTATTCACTCCGTTTCGTATATAAATTATAATCTTCCGAAAATCCAAGTTTTTTTGCAACCTGAGCTATACACCAATCATCGAAAGCATACTCTAAAGTTTTGGTAACACTTTCGATTTCTTTATCCTGAGGTACATACCCATAATCGCGAAACCAGTTAGAACCCCGAATATTTTGCATTGAACTTGCTTTCATTGCATGATAGGCTCTTTTATAATCAAAGCCTTTGATGCCTTTGAGAATAGCATCTGAAATAACGGGAATACTATGATATCCTGTCATACAATTTGTTTCAAAGAACTGAAGATCCCAAACGGGTAAAAGTCCATGTTGATCGTAAAACAAAAGATATGAATTAATCAGATGAGGCACAAGTTTAGGTGTAATAATGGTAAATAAGGGGTTTAAAGCCCTAAAGGTGTCCCATAAAGAATGTGATGTGTATATATTTTTACCTTTATATACTTTTCGGGAGTCGGCACCTTTAGTTAATAAATCGGGTGTTAGTTCAGTTCTATAGGCTAATCTATCAGTTCCATAATAGTAACCAAGCGCATCGTCGTATCGGGTGGGTGCAAGCAAACTGTGATATAACGCAGTATAAAAAGTCTCCAAAAAAGCAGTGTCGTTTGAGTAAATTTTTATCTTTTTAAGTTCGTTTTCCCAAACTTTTTCTGCATTAGCTTTTGCCTTATCGAAGTCGAAACCCTTAATTTCGTTTAATCCACGCAACGCACCTTCAATAGATGCCGAACTAATTGCAACTTTTAATAAAATCTGTTCATTATTTGTAGTCTTGAACCTAAAAAACACTTTCACATCCTTTGCTTTTGATTCTGTTGCTTCAATTTTTCTTTTATTTTCTAAAATTACAATTTCATCAACGGGTTTACTTAGCTTCATAGCATAATAAACGCGGTGGTCATCACCCGCTCTTCCTCTCGAAAATCGATACCCGACATAAGTAGTCGGGTCAATTTTTTTAATAAAACCCTCTGTTGTTGCAACATCTCCTCTATTTCTATATGCCAAATCAAGCTTAATTGCCGCATTGTCATTCTTTGGGAAAGTGTATCGATGTAAACCACAACGAATGGATGTGGTTAGTTCAGCTTTTATATTGAACGATTTTAGTAGTACACTATAATAACCGGGACTTGCATATTCGGTAGCATGTGAAAAATCACTTCTGATTCTATCCGCAGTTGGATCGATGTCAATAATTGGAAGAACTGAAATATCACCCAAATCAGAAAGTCCTGCACCACTTATATGTGTATGACTAAAACCCTGAATCTTATCTGAACTATAATGATAACCACTACACCAATCCCAATCTGTTTCACCATTGTCCGGACTTAACTGAACCATTCCAAAAGGTAGCGAACTCCCCGGATAAGTATGTCCATGAGCATCCGTTCCAATCATGGGATTAACGAATTTCGTTAGTTTACCGGCATTGCTATTGATAAATAACAACGAAAAGAAAAAACAATAAAAATATCTTTTAGAACGGTATATCATAATATTAAATTTTAGAATTTAACATTGAGTCGAAAATATCCGACTCAATGTTAAGAAGTAATTTTCAACTAATAGTTTATAATTTTTCTGTTGACTGTAGCATTTCCATTAGTTACGCTCAAAATCAAATAACCAGTAGGATATTTAGCCAGGTCGAGTGTGAATTGAGTTCCTCCACGTTCAAATTCGTCAATTAGTTGGCCTTGAAGAGAATGAAATCTAAATTTGGTGCGATTTCCCTCTATATCAGGAATAATTACATTCACCGATTTACCAATACTGGATACAACCCTTATTGTTTCATCGATTGTATTATTACTAATTACCGTACTAACATCAATGGCAAGTGTAATAGGAACAACTTTTTTATAATCACCAAGAGAAGCCGTCAGTAAAATATTTTTGTTTGTTGATTGTAAATGTGGAGTTGCAGAATTTCCTGAAATAGTCAAATAAGTAGGGTTCGACGATGTCCATACAACTGAATTTTGAGTTGCAACGGTAAATGCCGAGGTAACTTCTGAATATTTTTCAGAATTAACAAATGCGATCGGAGCTACACTTACTAATGAAGCATCCAAATCTTTCAAATCTGTTATACGAGGATACAGATTATTAGTCGCAGTCCAAATAGCATTACTGAAATTTGCAAGCAAACTGCCATTAGTCAAATCTGCTGTCGTTGAAGCTGTTCCGGT
>CAMBSB010000164.1 GCA_945870155.1 Paludibacter jiangxiensis
GATACCGATGCACTGAAATTTCGCAGTTCTATGGGTTGGAAGCAGGATAATATCTTTGCAGCTTGCCTTGGATTGACCGACGAAGCAAAACGACTGAACTCCCTCAAACTTGCCGATGGACCTTATCGCTTTCCGGCATTCTGGGGACCGGGCTTTGATTGGAGTCCTGACCATAACTGGGGCGGAAGTGGCATGATTGGTTTACAGGAAATGCTGCTGCAATCGACCGACGATGGAAAAATACTGCTTTTTCCGGCATGGCCGCGCGAGTGGAATGTCCATTTTAAACTGCATGCGCCACAAAATACAACGGTAGAAGTTGAATTAAAAAACGGAAAAGTGACGATAATTCAGGTTTTGCCCGAAAACAGGAAATCGGATATTGTAATAATGCTACCATAAAAGGGTTCAAAGCATTTTAATAGGTACAAATAAGCCAAAATTTCGTCTTTTGATTATTCAATACCAACAATATGCTTCAAAAAAACAGCCTTGCTTTCCTGCTTTTAGTTGTACTTACTTTTCCGATTGCTGCATCGGTTTCCGTGGCCGGATTTTTTCCACTGGAAGGAAGTGGCCGACAGGTTTATAATTTCAACAACGGTTGGCGTTTTATGCGTGGCGACGTGAAAGATGCTGAAAAAAAAGAATTCAATGATTCTGGCTGGGAAGTTGTGTCAGTACCTCATACTGTAGAATTAATGCCTGCCGAGGCAAGCGGCTGCCGCAATTATCAGGGCATTGCGTGGTATCGCAAACGTTTTGTTGTTCCAACGAATACAAATGGCAAAGATGTACTTGTACATTTCGAAGCCATTATGGGCAAACAAAAAATATACTTCAATGGCCAATTGGTAAATGAAAATGCGGGAGGTTATTTGCCCATAAATATTGACTTAACCACACTTGGTGCACAACCCGGCGACACTTGTTTGTTGACTATAATGACCGACAATAGCAACGATAAAACCTATCCTCCCGGCAAACCTCAGTTAACGCTCGATTTTGCGTATCACGGCGGCATGTATCGCGATGTGTGGATGATTTGTAAAAACAAAGTGGCTATAACCGATGCTATCGAAGCCCGAAAAGTGTCTGGTGGTGGCGTTTTTGTGCATTACGATAATATCAATTCGAAAAGCGCAGATGTTTTTATCGATACCGATTTGAAAAATAATGGTACAAAATCCAAAACTGTTCAACTGGAAACGATTTTAAAAGATAAATCGGGAAATATTGTCAAAAAAATAAGCTCGAAAATTTCGCTTAATCCCAATGAAACGAAAACTGTAAATCAAAAAGTTACCATTCAAAATCCTCAACTTTGGTCGCCAGAAACTCCTGATTTATATCATGTTAGTCTACTTGTAAAAGAAGGTAAAAAAGCACTCGATGGCGGAATGGTACGAATCGGTATTCGCAAAGCCGAATTTCGAGGAAAAGAGGGTTTTTATCTCAACGATAAACCTTACGGGCAATTGATTGGCGGCAATCGTCATCAGGATTTTGCTTATGTGGGCAATGCCGTACCCAATTCGCAGCAATGGCGCGATGCAAAACGACTGCGCGATGCCGGTTGCACCATTATTCGCACGGCGCATTATCCGCAAGACCCAGCCTTTATGGATGCTTGCGACGAGTTAGGCATGTTTGTAATTGTGGCCACTCCGGGTTGGCAATATTGGAACAAAGACCCGAAATTTGAACAATTGGTGTACGAAAACACACGCAATATGATTCGTCGCGACCGCAATCACCCTTCGGTTCTGTTGTGGGAACCCATTTTGAACGAAACAAGCTTCCCCGAAAACTTTTCATTAAACTCCTTAAAAATCACCAAAGAAGAATTTCCATTTCCGGGAGCGCCGGGAGCTGCTGCCGATTTACACTCAGCCGGTGTTGCTGACAATTATGATGTGGTTTATGGCTGGCCAACTGACGAAGGAAATGTAAAACAAGCCATTTTTTGCCGTGAATTTGGCGAAAATGTGGACGATTGGTATGCGCATAACAATAACAATCGTGCCAGCCGGAGCTGGGGCGAAAAGCCGCAATTGGTTCAGGCATTGTCGTTGGCAAAATCATACAGTGAAATGTACCAGTCAACGGGACAATTTATAGGCGGAGCGCAGTGGCATCCATTCGACCACCAACGTGGCTATCATCCCGACCCGTATTGGGGAGGCATTTTCGATGCTTTCCGACAGCCAAAATATGCCTATTATCTATTTAAAAGTCAGGTAAGTCCAAATAATTTAGCTACAACCCCAATGGTATTTGTTGCAAATGAAATGACACCGTTTTCGGACAAAGATGTGTTTGTTTTTAGCAATTGCGATTCGGTACGATTGACCGCTTACGAAGGAAAATCGTGGACAAAACCCGTTGTAAAAGCTAAAAATCAGATGCCAAATGCTCCTGTTATTTTCGAAAATGTGTTCGATTTTTGGGAAGCCCGTGAGTTTTCGTACAAACAGAAAGATTGGCAGAAAGTGAGCTTTTTAGTCGAAGGTATTATAAACGGGAAAGTGGTTTGCAGCGAAAAAAAAATGCCTTCGCGACGAGCCACAAAACTACGTTTGTATGTAGATGAGTTAGGCAAAAAACTGGTGGCTGATGGTTCGGATTTTATAGTGGTGGTGGCCGAAATTACCGACGACAGTGGCAATGTGCGCCGTTTGGCAAAAGAGAATATTGTATTCAGTGTAGAGGGTGAAGGTGAAATAATTGGAGACCAAAAAATTGGAGCTAATCCTCGTGCAGTAGAGTGGGGGAGTGCACCCATTTTAATTCGCTCAACTACCAAAGCCGGCATAATAAAAGTGAAAGCACACGTTCAGTTTGAGGGAACACATGCCCCAACAGCCGCTGAAATAGAATTTGAAAGTATTTCATCTATATTTCCTTTTAATTCTTTATTTCAAGAAAATGGTTTAAAATCGGTAAATTCAACATTTATAAGAACCAACAAACCTGAACTAAACGATGAACAAAAGAAAAAGCTTTTAGATGAAGTTGAAAAACAACAAACTGAATTTGGTGTTAAAAAATAGCTCTATTTTTTTAAATTCTTTACTTATTGGAATAAGAGTCGGCTTTACAATTTCATATTAGCTTTAATTCTAAATTATAACCAGATTTATTGATTTGCATCAATTTACGATTCAGTTTAATTTAAGTCATGCTATGATTATCAATAATTTACATAATCTATGCTGATTTACAGTACAAATATAAGACTGGTTGATATAATTTTGTATATTTGTATGCTTATTAAATCAATACAACTTTAGTTTTTTTTATTTTCGTCAATGAAGAAGTCTCTTATATATTTTTTATTACTTTGTACGCAATCGGTTTTTCCCGCCAAAAACATGATTGTAAATGAATATTCCGTAATCAATGGTTTGCCACATAATACTGTTTTTTGTGGTGTGAAAGACACGGATGGTTTTATGTGGTTCGGAACCTGGTATGGCTTAACAAGTTTTGATGGCATGAAGTTTAAAAGTTATAACAGTAGAGACGATTACAATACGGATATTCCTCCACATAAAATTCAAACCATAGTCGAAGCAAACGATGGAAATCTTTGGGTCAAGACCATAGATCATAAACTTTATCTTTTTGATGTAAAAAAGGAACAGTATTATGATGTGTTCAATGTAATAAAGAAAAAGCACAGTGTAAGTCCAAAAATTATTAAGATTCAGAAAACGGAAAATGGTGATTTATTGTTGCTTACAAAAAATAAGGATCTGCTAAAATTGAAGTCAAACGGTAATGGACAAATTGATGTTACTTTGTTGTACGATTCAAAAAGCAAGAGAGAGCATAAATTGGTAAATAATTTATTAATTGAAGATAAAAATTATATCAATTGGATAGGCTTGGATTTCAAAATTATTTCATGCAAAAAAGGAGTTTCCCTTAAATCAAAATCCTCTGATTTTATAATCAATAAATTTGTAAATGAATCTAATTCAGTGTTTACAAGTGCATATAAATCAGGAGAATATCTTTTTATTGGAAGCTCAAACGGTGAGATTTTTAAAATTAATTTAATTAACGGAAATGTTTCTAAAATTAATGTGTTTCAAAATAAGGGTGCCATTCAGAATATTTCAAGCTTAAATAATACAAACCTTTTTATTTCGATTAATAAAATTGGTGTTTTCGAATTTGATGAACGTACATCAAATTTTTTTAATGCCATTCAACTATCCAGCTCCGAGATTGTAACAAATACATTTATAGATAGTTATGATAAAGTGTGGTTTGAAATAAATCAAAATTCGGTTATATATTACGATCCGTTCAATAAGTTTTCACGAAAATTTGATTTCCCTTCGGGTAAAGTAAACAAAGCTTTAAAAATTAGTGAAAATAAAGAAAATGGAATGTTTTTTCTTTGTACTTCGGGTGATTTGTTTTGGTTTGATCGAAATCTGCTAACCGTAAATAATTTAAATACTCAAACGGATTTATTACAAAACAGAGAAAAAAAACTTTTTTTTGATTTTTGGATCGATAATGATAATATTTTATGGCTTGCATCAACGGTTAATGGTATTTTTAGGGTCAGTTTCCCAAAACAACAGTTTAATATTTTTAATCCGAGTTCTTCAATTCCTTCCAACCCATTAGAAAGGTCGATTAAAACTTTATTCCAATCATCAAATGGAGATATTTGGGTTGCCACACGTAATTCCGTAGTTTACAAATTAGATAAAAATAGAGCTTTAAAACAAACTTTTTCAGACAGGAATTATCAAATTGGGAATGTTTACCACATCATGGAAGACCACAAGGGCAATCTTTGGTTTTCGACTAAAGGAAGTGGAATTGTATATGCCAAAGTAAATAAAAACTCGGCATTAGGTTACGATTTTATTAGATATGTGTATGACGAAAAAAACCCTTTATCCATAAGTGGAAATGATGTTTATTATACTTTCGAGGATAGTAAAAATCAAATGTGGGTAGCTTTGTTTGGTGGTGGATTGAATTTAATTTCAGAACAGAATGGGAAAATAGTTTTCATTAATAAATTTAATAGTTTTGCAAAATATCCTAAATACGGTCTTTACACTGAAATCAGAAATATTACCGAAGATAAAGATGGTCGTATATGGGTTGGCACAAGTGATGGGTTGATGTCATTTGACAGTAATTTCAAAAACACGAATCAGATTGATTTTGAAATTTATAGAAACGAAAATATGATGTCAAATATTTCAGACAATGACATCTACGTGCTTTACAAAGACAAATTATCGCAAATCTGGATCAGTGTTTTTGGCGGCGGTCTTAACAAACTTATAGGATATGATAAAGGAATGAAACGACCAATATTCAAATCATATAGCATCAAGGAAGGTCTAAATAGCGAAGTTATACTGTCAATAGTTGAGGACAATGAAAACTCTCTGTGGTTAGCTACCGAAAATGCAATTTCCCGATTCGATAAGCAACATGAAACATTCAGGAATTTCGATCGTTTCGATGGATTTTTAAATGTTCAAATGGAGGAAGAAAGTGCTATTAAATTAAATTCCGGTGAATTATGGTTTGGTAATCGCAATGGTATATTAACTTTTAATCCGCAAAAACTGGAAACTTATAACTGTAATTACAAGACTTTTATAGTAGATTTTACAATTTTCAATCGCTCGTTAAAAAGTTTCAAAGACGATCCAATTCTCAAAGAATCAATCAAATATGCTAAGTCTATAGAGCTTAAATATAATCAATCTACATTTGTTATTGAATTTGCAGCATTAAATTATTATAATCAAAATAAGGTTTCGTATAAATACATACTCGAAGGATTTGAGAATGAATGGCACTATAATGGTAAAAATAGAATAGCATCTTACCCTAATATTCCACCCGGAAAGTATGTTTTTCATGTTCAAACCATAGATGAAGCCAATGAATCATTTAAATCAGATAAAACATTAGAAATTATAGTTTTACCTCCTTGGTGGTTAACTTGGTGGGCAAAAATGTTTTATGCCATTTTAACTATGTTGATTGTTTATCTTGTCATTAGGGCTGTGTTGTTTTACATGAAAATGCGTAACGAAATGTATGTTGAGCAACGTGTATCTGAAATGAAGATTAAATTTTTCACCAATATCTCACATGAATTACGCACGCCTCTCACATTAATTATGGGTCCGATAAATGAACTGAAACATAAACAACAATTGGATGATAAAGGGGAGCAATATGTGTCAATGATAGAAAAAAATGCCACTCACATGCTTCAATTGGTGAATCAGATTCTGGATTTTCGCAAAATTCAAAATGGGAAAATGATATTGCATGTTTCAATGTTTAATCTAAATAATTTAATTGATTCTTTTCACAAAGAATTCAGTTTGTTGTCAGAGGAAAATGAAATTAATTTTAATTTTCATTTATCTGATCGGGATATAATGGTTTGGGCTGATAAAGATAAACTCGAAATTGTAATAAGAAATTTACTTTCAAATGCGTTTAAATACACTCAGTCAGGGGGTAGTGTTTTTGTAACTACAGGTTTCTCCGACGATGGTAAAAATTGCTATTTTCAGGTTGAAGATACAGGAGTAGGCATTCCACCCAATAAAGTTTCTGAAATTTTCGATCGCTTTTTCCAAATTGAGAACTCAAATAACGCTCATTTCCCGGGCACGGGCATTGGTCTTGAACTATCGAAAGAAATTGTAACCTTGCATCACGGCTCTATCAATGTGGATAGCAAGCCAAATCAGGGGTCCATTTTTACTGTTTTATTACAACTGGATAAATCGCACTTTAATTCATCTGAAGTTAATTTTTATGTTAACGATACAATCTCTGAATTAAATGAAGATTTAATTGATAGCTCAGAAAATGAACAAGATGAACAACAAAATGACGAAGAAAACACCAGAGATTTACCGGTTTTACTTGTTGTGGAAGACAATAAGGATTTATGTAATCTTTTAAGACTGCAATTGGAGGATAAATACAAAGTTTATACAGCCGGAAATGGTAATGAAGGTCTCAAAAAAGTGAATCAATACCATCCCGATATTGTGGTTACCGACCAAATGATGCCTGAAATGACAGGAACTGAAATGTTGAATAAAATCCGTAATGACTTTAAAATTAGTCATATACCTGTAATTATACTTACAGCCAAGAACGATGATGAATCAAAACTAAATGCCATTAGTATGGGGGCAAATGCCTATATTACAAAACCTTTCAACAAAGATTACTTAATTGCCCGAATCGAACAATTGTTGTTGGATAGAAAAATGTTCCGTGAAAAAGTATGGACACAAGAAATTACAATACCTTCTGAAAGTACTGATACTTACGAAAACTATCTACAGAAAAAAGATTTGCAATTTCTTGAAAAAATACATCAGGTTATCGAAAAAAATATTGATAATAGCGACTTTAATATTGATTCAATTGCCGATAATATTGGTATTAGTCGATCTGCATTTTTCAAAAAGCTGAAAAGTTTAACCGGTTTAGCTCCTGTGGATACTATCAAGGAAGTACGATTAACCAAATCAATAGAACTGCTTAAAAATACAGATTTAACGGTTTCAGAAATTGCTTATGCTGTTGGTTTTAAGGAATCTGGTTATTATGGCAAGTGTTTCAGAAAAAAATATGGTCAAACTCCTACCGAGTATATGAGTAAGTATCGAAATAAATGATTACAATTTATTAATATTTTCGTTTTATGATTATAAATATATTTTTTAAATATTCATGGTCAAAACGTCATTCAATAATAACTTAAAATGCAGCATATTAAACATATAACGCTCACATTGTATTTATTTTGTGTGTTAATTTCCCAAAGTGTTTATTCTCAAAACACATTTATTCAGGTTAAAGATAGTAAAATTACTTATACGCCGGATGCTAAGGGCAATAGCGTTCTTGATTTCTCATACTGTGGATATAAAAGCTCCGAGCAAGACATTCCTGCTGTAAAAAATGTGATTTTTGTACCCAAACAAGAGGGAGACGCCTCTGATATTATTCAAAGAGCGATTAGCTATGTTTCACAATTAAGCCCTGATATAAATGGTTTTCGGGGTGCAGTATTGCTTGATAAAGGCGTCTACAATCTGTATAAAAGTATTTGGATACAAACATCAGGTGTAGTGTTGCGTGGCTCGGATAAACACGAAACCGTTTTACTTAAACATGGTTTCGACCGTTCGGCATTGTTGCATATCGAAGGTATTAATAATTTAATTGTAAAAGATACTTTTAAAATTGAATCAAAATACATTCCTGTAAATCAACGAACATTTGAATTAAGTTCAGTTACTAACTTGAAAGTGGGCGATAGGCTGAAAATTATCAGGCCATCAACAAAGGAATGGATATCATCTATTGCTTGTGATGTTTTTGGTGGTGGAATTGGTGCCTTGGGTTGGAAACCAGGCGATATGGATGTGAGTTGGGACAGAACGATAACCGAAATTAATGGAAACAAAGTTACTATCAATGCACCGGTAACATCTGCTATCGATTCAAAGTTTGGAGGTGCCAAACTGTTTAAATATCAATGGGATGGTAGAATTTCAAATGCCGGAGTGGAAAATTTGACAATGATTTCAGATTACAACAAGCAATATCCTAAAGATGAAGATCATTGCTGGACGGCTGTGTCGGTCGAAAATGCCGAAAATTGCTGGGTACGCATGGTCAATTTTCTTCATTTTGCCGGAAATGCCGTTATACTACAACCCACTTCATCGCAAATTACAGTTCAAGATTGTATTGCCAAAGAGCCTATCTCCGAAATTGGAGGCTTCCGACGTATTACTTTTTATACACTTGGTCAGTTGAATTTATTCCAGCGCTGCTATTCTGAAAACGGAATAAACGATTTTGCTGCCGGTTACAGTGCTCCGGGACCCAATGCTTTTGTGCAATGTGAAGCCAAAAATGCTCTGGGATTTAGCGGAGCAATTGATGCCTGGGCTTGCGGACTGTTGTTCGATATTGTGAATATTGATGGGCATAACCTGACATTTAAAAATCTGGGGCAAAGTAAAAACGGAGCAGGTTGGGGAACAGCTAATAGTCTTTTTTGGCAATGTTCAGCCGCCGAAATTGAATGTTATTCACCTGCAATTGACGCCAAAAACCGTGCTTATGGTTGTTGGGCTCAATTTTCGGGCGATGGTGAATGGGCTGAATCGAATAACCATGTTCAGCCGCGGAGTTTGTATTATGCTCAACTAGCAGCGCGACTTAATCAGGATGTATCGTCACGAGCACGCATTTTACCAATAAGTACAGATGCTTCAAGCAGTCCTTCGGTTGAAATGGCTCAAGCTATGATGAAGGCAGCTTACACTCCCTTGCTAACTAACGAAGACTGGATAGAAAATGCAGTTTTTAATGCTCCGGTTGAACATACAGCTTTATTCTCTTCTACTGAATTAAAACGCAAACCAATGCTGGTAAAAGCATATATACCAAATATTACCATCGAAAATGGTAGATTGGTAAGCGATGATGCTTTAATTACGGGATATAAAATGGATGTTCAATGGTGGAATGGCAAACTGAAACCAAATTTCAGAGCTTCAATGATGACAAAACCACATATCAGCCGGTTTGTTCCCGGGCGCGAGGGTGCGGGTTTAACTGATCGCTTAGATTCTGTTGTGGGTTTACTCAAATCACGAAATTTCAATGTTTTGGAACATAATTATGGTTTATGGTACGATCGCCGACGCGATGATCATGAACGCATACGTCGACGCGATGGTGATGTTTGGGCACCGTTTTACGAACAGGCTTTTGCCCGAAGTGGGCAAGGTTTAGCTTGGGATGGCTTGTCGAAATATGATTTGAACAGACCCAATGAATGGTATTGGATGCGATTGAAAGATTTTGCCGATAAAGCACAGCGTAAAGGGATATTACTGTTTCATAACAATTTTTTTCAACATAATATTATCGAAGCCGGTGCTCATTGGGTAGATAGTCCGTGGCGTACAGCAAATAATATCAACGATTTGGGATTTCCTGAACCGGTTAATTTTGCAGGCGACAAAAGGATTTTTCGTTCCGAAATGTTTTATGACATTTCAAATACTAAACGCAGAGAATATTATCGTAATTACATTCGCCAATGCCTCAATAGTTTTTCGGAAAATCAAAATGTGGTACAATTAATTAGTGCAGAATATACCGGACCTTTGCATTTTGTGCAATTTTGGTTGGATATTATAGATGAATGGCAAAAAGAAACAGGTAAAAATGCATTGGTAGCATTAAGTGCCACCAAGGATGTTCAGGATGCTATCCTTTCCGATTCAAAACGAGCAGCTGTGGTTGATATTATTGATATTCGTTATTGGCATTACAAAAATGATGGGACATTATATTCACCACTTGGAGGACAAAACTTAGCACCCCGACAACACGAAAGATTACAAAAGGTAGGAAAAGTTACTTTTGCCGAAGCCTATAAGGCTATAAGTGAGTATCGTACAAAATTTCCAGATAAAGCAGTAAACTATTTTACTCAAAATTACAATGAAATGGCTTGGGCAGTTTTAATGGCCGGAGGATCGTGTCCTGCTATAAAAGTGGATGATCAGGAATTTTTAAAAGCTATAGCCAAAATGGATATTATGCCAGCAAAAACCGGTAAATATTGGCAATTGGGAAAAATTGGTACAGGAATTATCATTTTTTCCCAAGAAAAGCTGAATATTCCTATTCAGTTAGAAGCAGGTAAATATTGTTTGAAATTTATTGATAGCAAAACAGGCAAAACTCAGGTTGTTAAGAAAATAATTGTTGGTGGTCAACTCTTTAATTTAGTGACATTTAGTAATGCTTCTGGTGCTTTTTGGTTTCAAAAAATATAATTTTGTTTGATGTTTGTTGCATTTGGCTTAGATAAGGATGTACTTATTTAAGCCATTTTTTTGTTCAAAATAAGCTGATTTTAACTAAAAAACATGTTATAAAACAGCTTACCTGTTTTTACCATATTGAAATCAGTAATTTCAATCACTTTGAAAAATGCTGCTGTATTTTTGTTGCATAATTGTAACCAAAATATAATTCAGATGGAAAATAACTACTCCAATTCCACAAGTTATTCAAATAACGAGATTCAAACATCAGAGACACTTACTGCATTTATACAGGGCGATATTTCTGCATTTTCAAAGTTATACAATATGCATGTAAAGTTGCTATATAACTATGGATGTAAATTAACTACTGATGTTGAATTGTTAAAAGACTGCATTCAGGAAGTTTTTATAAAAATTTACAACAAAAGAGCTGAGTTAGATACTGTATCAAACTTTAAGTCCTATATAATTATTTCACTGAAAAACAAATTGTGCGATGAAAGTCGCAAAAGGGTAAATTTATCTGATATTTCGGTTGATGAATTGGATGTGGTCTCAAGCGATAATGTTGAGAAGGATTATATTGCCAATGAAAAGGAAAAGCAGGACAATTTTTTTGTTGCAAAAATGCTTGAACAGCTTTCACCTCGTCAACGCAAAGCGATTATTTTGTATTATATAGAAGAAAAGAAATATGATGAAATTTGTGTTATTATGAACATGAATTACCAATCGGTACGAAATCTGATTCATCGTGGTATTTCAAAATT
>CAMBSB010000165.1 GCA_945870155.1 Paludibacter jiangxiensis
TTTTTGAAGATTTATAAATAATATGAATCAAAAAGCTATAAAATCTTTCAATTTGTGCAAAAAAAACAATTTTTTCTACTAAACTATTTGTAGAATCAAAATCTTGAATTATCTTTGCACTCGAAAAATAAAGGAAACAAATATGATTTCTAAAAATGTTTATACTATTCTCGTGAACGTCGTGCTACTTTTGGTCAACAAACAGAAGTGAGAATGGTTACGTTGTATAAACTGTATGTATTATAAAAGCATTTGTAAAAACCTTTCTCACCATAACGGAGAAAGGTTTTTTTATTACCCCCTATCCCTAAAATAGAGCAAAAGAAACAAAATTAAAAACAATTTAACTAACATTTTCCCCATTTTGGGGTTGTAGGAATATGAAAAACGAATTAAGAAGTAAATCAAGCACAGGTGGACGCCGAATGGCAGGTGCAAGAGCACTGTGGAAAGCCAATGGAATGACAAATGAACAAATGGGCAAACCACTTATTGCCATAGTTAATTCATTCACTCAATTTGTACCCGGACATGTGCATTTGCACGAAATTGGTCAGAAAGTAAAGGCCGAAATTGAAAAACTGGGTTGTTTTGCAGCCGAATTTAATACCATTGCCATCGACGATGGTATAGCCATGGGACATGATGGAATGCTTTATTCATTGCCTTCACGCGACTTGATTGCCGATAGCGTTGAATATATGGTGAATGCACACAAAGCCGATGCAATGATATGTATTAGTAATTGTGACAAAATTACTCCTGGCATGCTTATGGCTGCTATGCGATTAAATATCCCTGCCGTTTTTGTTTCGGGTGGACCTATGGAAGCTGGCGAATTGGATGGCAAAAAACTCGATTTAGTTGATGCCATGGTTCAAGCTGCTGATGATAATATTTCGGATGAACAAGTTCAGAAAGTGGAAGATGCTGCTTGTCCTACCTGCGGGTCTTGTTCAGGAATGTTCACTGCAAATTCTATGAACTGCCTGAACGAAGCAATAGGATTGGCACTTCCTGGTAATGGAACTATTGTAGCTACACATGCTAACAGAAGTAAATTATTTGTAGATGCGGCAAAATTAGTGGTTGAAATAGCATATAAATATTATAGAGATGGTGATGCATCTGTTTTACCTCGTTCTATTGCAACTCGCGAAGCATTCCTCAATGCAATGACATTGGATATTGCTATGGGAGGATCTACTAATACTGTTTTGCACATTTTGGGGATTGCACACGAAGCCGAAGTAGAACTTACTATGGACGATATGGATCAACTATCGCGTAAAACACCTTGTTTATGCAAAGTAGCTCCAAATTCACCAAAATATCATATCGAAGATGTAAATCGCGCTGGTGGAATCTTAGGTATTCTAGCTGAATTAAATAAAGGTGGCTTATTAAATCCAAATGTACATAGAGTAGATGGCTTAACCTTGGGTGAGACAGTTGCAAAATACGATATTACTTCGAACGAACTATCTTCAGAAGTCGAGGCACTTTATAAAAGTGCTCCCGGATACAAGTTCAACTTGGTTATGGGTTCACAAAACTCTCAATATAAAGAACTTGATGCCGACAGAACCCATGGTTGTATACGAAGTGTAGAACAAGCTTATACAAAAGATGGTGGATTAGGCATTTTAAAGGGAAACATTGCACAAGATGGATGTGTTATAAAAACCGCCGGAGTTGATGAAAGTATTTGGAAATTCAGTGGACCAGCCAAAGTATTTACTTCGCAAGATACAGCTTGTACTGGAATTTTGAAAGGCGATGTGGTAGCAGGCGATGTGGTTGTTATCACACACGAAGGTCCAAAAGGTGGCCCGGGTATGCAGGAAATGCTTTATCCTACTTCATATATTAAATCGAAACATTTGGGAAAGGAATGTGCTTTAATAACCGATGGTCGTTTCTCAGGAGGAACATCTGGGTTGTCAATCGGACATATTTCACCTGAAGCTGCTTCGGGAGGTAATATTGGTTTATTGCAAGATGGTGATATTATTGAAATTGATATCCCAAACCGTTCAATTAATGTGAAATTATCAGATGAAGAATTGAATATTCGCCGGGAAGCTGAATTGGCTCGTGGCAAAGATGCTTTTAAACCAAAAGATAGAAACCGAGTCGTCTCTAAAGCCCTCAGAGCTTATGCATCGATGGTAAGTTCTGCCGACAAAGGGGCAGTGAGAATGATTGACTAAATGGCCCCCTAACCCCCTAAAGGGGGAATTTAAAAAAGAGAAAATGTATATTAAACAATAACAATTTGAAACAGAAGCTAACTAAAAGTCCCCTGTAGGGGGATTTAGGGGGCAGTTTATACAAATATGAAACTAACAGGAGCGCAAGCATTAATAGAATCGATGATGCACGAAGGTGTAGACACGATATTCGGGTATCCGGGTGGCGCAATTATGCCCACTTTCGATGCTCTTTACGATTACGATAAAAAAGTAAATCATATACTTACTCGTCATGAACAAGGCGCTACACATGCCGCACAAGGCTATGCACGTGTTTCGGGCAAAGTGGGCGTTTGTTTAGTTACATCGGGGCCAGCAGCAACTAATGCCATTACAGGTATTGCTGATGCCATGTTGGATAGCACACCTATGGTTGTTATTACCGGACAAGTTGGAGCAGCTTTATTAGGAACTGATGCTTTTCAGGAAATTGATGTTGTTGGTATTTCGCAACCAATTACCAAATGGGCGTATCAGATTCGTCGTGCCGAAGATATTGCTTGGGCTGTAGCTCGCGCATTTTACATTGCACGCAGTGGTCGTCCGGGACCTGTGGTGTTGGATATTACAAAAAATGCTCAATTTCAGGAAATTGACTTCATATACGAACCTTGCACTTTTATTCGCAGTTATATTCCAACGCCCGAAATTAATCCTTCGCAAATTGAACTAGCTGCCGAAATTATCAATTCGGCTAAAAAACCATTTGCATTAGTTGGACAGGGAGTTGTATTGTCGAACGCAGAAGCTGAATTGAAAGAATTTTTGGAAAAAGCGGATATACCAGCTGCCTGGACTTTGCTTGGAGCATCGGCAATGGATACTGATTTTAGTCTGAATAAAGGCTTTTTAGGAATGCACGGAAATGTGGGTCCAAATATAATGACCAATCAATGTGATGTGTTAATTGCTATTGGAATGCGTTTCGATGACCGCGTTACTGGAGATTTAAATCATTATGCAAAGCAAGCAAAAATTGTACATTTAGATATTGACTCGGCCGAACTTAATAAAAATGTAAAAGCGGATGCGCCTGTTCATGGTTCAGCCAAAGACACTTTACCTGCCATTTCAGCATTGCTAAAGCCAGCAAAACATACAGATTGGATAGCCGAATTTAAGCAACATGACGATCGCGAATTTGAAAAAGTAATTGATCGTGAAGTATATCCAACTTCGGGGGAGATTACTATGGGCGAAGTGATATATAAAATATCAGAAGCTACTGGTAATAAGGCAGTTGTTGTGACCGATGTAGGTCAACACCAAATGATGGCAACACGTTATTCAAAATTCTCGCAAACCCGTAGTTTAATAACATCAGGAGGTTTAGGCACCATGGGCTTTGGTATTCCAGCTGCAATGGGTGCAAAAATGGGTGCTCCTGAGCGTACAGTAATTATGTTTAGCGGTGATGGTGGATTCCAAATGACTATTCAGGAATTGGGAACCATTATGCAGGAGCAAATTGGTGTTAAAATGATTATTCTGAACAATCACTTTTTAGGAATGGTTCGCCAATGGCAGGAAATGTTTTTCGAAGAACGTTATTCGTTTACCAAAATGCAAAATCCTGATTTTGTGGCTATTGCAAAGGCATATAAAATTGATGGTCAAAATGTAAGTGAACGCTCCGAATTGGATGCAGCCATTGCCGATATGCTGAAAGATGACAAGCCTTATCTTTTGGTTGTTGATGTTGAAATGAAAGGAATGGTTTATCCAATGATGCCTGCTGGTGCCGCTGTGGATAATATTTTGTTGGGGGAATAATATAAATTTGAAATCATGGAAAAAACATTATATACAATAACAGTTTTCTCAGAAAATACGGTTGGTTTGCTTGGTCAAATTACCATTATTTTTACTCGTAGAGCTTTGAATATTGAAACTTTATCAGTTTCGCCATCGGCTATCAAAGGAATTCACAAATTTACAATTACCTTATTCACAACACAAGATGTAGTTGAAAAGGTGGTGAAACAAATCGACAAACGAATTGATATTCTTAAATCGTATTACAATACCGACGATGATTTGGTTCATCAGGAAATTGCACTTTATAAAATTGCTACTGATAATCTATTGCAACAAGGTTCAATTGAAGAACTTATTCGCAAATATCATATTCGAGTATTAGAAATGAATGCCGATTTCGTAGTTTTGCAAAAGGCCGGACATTATGCCGAAACACAGCAAATGTTTGAGGAATTGAGTGAAACAGTAGGCGTACTTCAGTTTATACGTTCAGGACGTGTAGCAATTACAAAATCGAAAGTGGAACGCTTAAGCGATATGCTCGAAGGAATAAAAAAATATCAAAATTAGAACAGTTTTTTTTATTTTTTTATCCAAACAAGTTGTTAATTTACAATGATATAAGTATCTTTGCACCGCAAATAGAAAATATTATTGTTTTGGGCAAATAATAATTGGTGAATAAAATTTGATTTTGCAATTATCAGAATAAGTGTAAATTTTAAAATAATAATTAATAATTTAAAAAAAAGTCCTTTTGAATCTTGAATTTTAGATTTAAAGGCAACAAAAACAATGGCTAATTACTTTAATTCGCTTCCACATCGCCTGAGAGTTCAGGAATTGGGAAAATGTGATTTCATGCAAAGCAGCGAATTCGCTGATGGTGTTAACAAACTAAAAGGTAAAAAAATTGTTATCGTAGGATGTGGTGCTCAAGGTCTTGCACAGGGTCAAAATATGCGCGATAGCGGTTTGGATATTGCTTATGCATTGCGTAAAGTTGAAATTGATGAAAATCATATTTCATTTCAAAACGTAAACGAAAACAAATTCGAAGTTGGAACTTTCGAAGAAATAATACCTAAAGGTGACTTGGTATTGAATCTTACTCCTGATAAATACCATACTTCTGTTGTAAATCAGGTAATGCCTCTAATGAAGAAAGGTGCTTGTTTGTCTTATTCACACGGTTTTAACATCGTTGAAGAAGGAATTCAAATTCGTAAGGATTTAACTGTTATTATGGTTGCTCCAAAATCGCCTGCATCGGAAGTACGTGCCGAATACCTTCGTGGTTTTGGTGTACCTACTCTTATTGCAGTTCACTTGGATAACGACCCTAATGGCGATGGACTTGAAATAGCCAAAGCTTATTGCGTTGGAACAGGTGGTCACAAAGCAGGTGTATTGCTTTCATCGTTTGTTGCCGAAGTAAAATCGGACTTAATGGGCGAGCAAACTATTCTTTGCGGTTTGTTACAAACGGGTTCAATTCTTTCGTTCAACAAAATGGTTGAAAAAGGAATTGATGCTGGTTATGCTTCAAAACTAGTTCAATATGGCTGGGAAGTAATTACCGAAGCCTTAAAAATTGGTGGTATCACGCACATGATGGATCGTTTGTCGAACCCCGCTAAAGTGGAAGCATTTAATCTTGCAGAAGAGTTAAAAGAAATTATGACTCCATTGTTCAACAAACACATGGATGATATTTTGTCTGGCGAATTTTCTCGCACTATGATGGAAGATTGGGCTGCTGGCGATAAAAACTTATTGGCTTGGCGTGCAGCTACCGGCGAAACTGCTTTCGAAAAAACTCCTGCAGGAAATGTAGAAATCAGTGAACAAGAATATTTTGATAACGCTACTTTAATGGTTGCCTTTGTAAAATCGGGTGTTGAATTAGCTTATGAAACTATGGTAAATGCAGGAATTAAACCAGATTCTGCTTATTATGAATCATTGCACGAAACGCCACTTATTGCTAACACTATTGCTCGCAAAAAATTATTTGAAATGAATCGTGTTATTTCTGATACTGCTGAATATGGTTGTTATTTGTTTGATCATGCTTGTAAACCACTTTTAGCTGACTTCATGTCGAAAGTTAACACCAATATTATTGGTAAAAACTTTAATGCTGGTAAAAACGGTGGTGTTGATAATTTTGAATTAGTTAAAATCAATGCTGAATTACGCAGTCACTCTATAGAAATAGTAGGTGCTGAACTAAGAGCTGCAATGACAGCAATGAAGAAAATTGTATAAAAATTTTTATATAAAAAATTTAAGAGCTATTTCTAATTTGAAGTAGCTCTTTTTTTTTGAATAATTTTATATATTTGTACAAAATTCTACAACACATAAATTTATAACAAATGACTAACAATTATAGCGTTATTTTTTTAATATTTTTATTGCTATTACTTTCATGTAAACCTTCCATTAACAAAGCTAAAGCAAAAAATGAAATATTACTAACTGAAAAAGCATTTGAAAAAATGGCTACTGATAGTGGAATAGCTATAGCTTTTCGAAATTTTGCAGCCGATAGTGCAGTAATTCTCCGTGGTAATGACTCCATAATTCGTGGTAGCGAAGGTATTTACAATTATTACCTACAACAAGCTAACCACAATACCAGTGTAAACTGGACTCCCGATTATATTGAAGTTTCGGATGATGGTACTTTAGCTTACACCTATGGAAAATACTTATGGAAAGTACGACAAGTAGATAATAGCACTAAAGAATTTAGAGGAATCTTCCATACAGTTTGGAAAAAACAAACTGATGGCAGTTGGAAATATGTTTGGGATTGAAATTGAAGACCCCAAATTTACAATTTATGCCAAATAATAGTAAATTGTTGACGTTTTAAAAAAAAATATATTTGGCAAGAAGATAGAAAATCGATTGTTTTATCCCAAATAATAGTTTTTTATCCCAAAATCATGATTTATTTCCCAAATCTAAGTTATGATTCTCAGTAAAATTATTAATTTGCAATAAGTTTCTAATACAAAATTTAAAATGATAAAAAGATTTTATTTGTTATTTGTAGTTTTTTCGGTAATATTTTCTTTAAAATCACAAAACGAGCTTTATCAAAAAAAACAATTTATTTACAAAGGTGATACATTGCCATATCGTATAATGTATCCCGAAAACTTAGATGACACCAAAAAATATCCATTGGTAATTTTTTTACATGGTTCGGGTGAACGAGGAAATGACAATGAAAGCCAATTAAAATGGGGATCAGAATTATTTACTAAACCACTGAACCGCAAGGATTTTCCTGCTATAGTTATATTTCCACAATGTCCGGAGAATGAATACTGGGCTCCCATCAATTCAAGACAAGATGGTTTCAGTTATGTTAATTCTAAACACCCTACTGAACCAATGCAATTACTTATACGTTTGATAAGCGAAATAAAAAAATCGAAGTTTGCTGATAAGAAACGCATTTATGTGATGGGACTATCGATGGGAGGCATGGGAACTTACGATTTGATATGCCGTTACCCCAAAACTTTCGCTGCTGCGATTCCAATTTGTGGAGGTGTAAGTCTCGAAAGACTTAAAAAAATACGAAAAATGCCTATTCGAATTTATCATGGAGCCGACGATAACGTTGTTTCTCCGGAACATTCGCGCAATGCATATATCGAATTGAAAGCAAATGGAGCACAAAATGTGGAAATTACAATATTTCCAGGGGTTAATCATAATAGTTGGACACCAACCTTCCAAACTGAAGATTTGCTAAGTTGGTTATTCTCTAACAAATTAAAGTAATATATATTAATTAGTTACATAGATATTTATTAATTTAACAAGTATAATAATCACTAAAAATCAATCATAAAAAGCATTGAAACACAAATTTTATTACTTTTGTAGACAGATTAAAAATTGAAACTATATGGCAAAATTTAAAGGCGCAGTAGTTGTTGACATAGAACATTGCAAAGGTTGCGATCTTTGTGTTGTAGCATGTCCCACAACTGTTTTAGCACTCTCGTTAGAAGCAAATGCAAAGGGCTATAACTTCTCACACATGGCTAATCAAGAGGAATGTATAGGATGTGCTGCATGTGCAAATGTATGTCCCGATGCATGTATTACCGTGTACAAAGTAAAACTTGCATAGCACAAAAAGTAAATTATTAAACAGTAGTATTAGGATAAAAATCATAGTTTTTCATTCTTAACTTTCAAATTATAACAAAATGAGTAATGAACATAATAAAGACAACGAAATAAAATTAATGAAGGGCAATGAGGCCGTTGCACATGCAGCAATACGCTGTGGTTGTGATGGTTATTTTGGCTATCCCATTACACCTCAATCGGAAATAATGGAAACATTGATGGAGCTTGAGCCTTGGAAAACAACCGGAATGGTAGTGTTGCAAGCTGAAAGTGAAACTGCTTCTATTAATATGGTTTATGGTGCAGCTGGTTGTGGGAAAAAAGCCATGACTTCATCTTCAAGCCCGGGCGTCAGTTTAATGCAAGAAGGTATTTCCTATTTAGCAGGTGCTGAATTGCCTTGCGTTATAGTAAATGTTATGCGTGGCGGACCCGGACTAGGAACAATTCAACCCAGTCAAGCTGATTATTTTCAAACCGTTAAAGGTGGAGGACATGGTGATTATAAGATGATTACATTAGCTCCGGCATCAGTACAGGAAATGGCCGACCATACCGTGATGGCATTCGACTTGGCATTTAAATACAGAACTCCTACTATGGTATTGGCCGATGGTATTATTGGTCAAATGATGGAAAAAGTGGTATTGCCACCGTATAAACCTCGCTGGACTGAAGAAGAAATAAAGAAAAATACTCCCTGGGCAACTTTGGGAAAACCTGCAGATAGAAAACCGAATGTTATCAATTCATTGCGATTGGAAGCAATTGACATGGAAAAATTGAATTTAACTTTACAAGCGCGTTACCGTGAAATTGAAAAAAACGAAGTGCTTTTTGAGGAATTTGATTGTGATGATGCAGAATATATTATTGTTGCATTTGGTGTAATAGCCAGAATTTGTCAAAAAGTGGTAGAATTAGGACGTGCAGAAGGGATTAAAGTTGGTTTAATTCGACCAATTACATTATTTCCATTTCCTACAGAAAAATTAAAAAAACATGCCGAAAGAGTAAAAGGTATGCTTTCGGTAGAAATGAGCGCGGGACAGATGGTTGAAGATGTACGCTTGGCAGTTAATGGCAAAGTTCCTGTTGAGTTTTATGGTCGTATGGGTGGTATTGTTCCATCGCCTGATGAAGTACTTCATGCACTGAAAGAAAAACTAATCAAAGCTTAATTCAATTATAGTTTAATTCAACTTTTCTCATCCTAACAAAAAAGTAAATTTAATTGCAATTCCTTAAATTTTTGTAAACTCAAAACATTGATTAACAATAAATAAAATGAATATATCCGAGATAATTAACCCTGCCAATTTGGTTTATGAAAAACCAAATGTAATGAATGATACACCTATGCATTATTGTCCGGGCTGTAGTCATGGTGTGGTTCACAAATTAATAGGCGAAATAATAGGAGATATGAATATGCAGGACAAAACAATAGCGATTGCTCCGGTTGGTTGCGCTGTGTTTGCATATCAATACCTTGACATAGATTGGCAGCAAGCCGCACATGGCAGAGCACCTGCTTTAGCTACTGCAGTTAAACGTTTATTGCCTGATAGATTGGTATTTACCTATCAGGGCGATGGTGATTTAGCTGCCATTGGTACTGCCGAAACTATACATGCTTGTAACAGAGGCGAGAATATTGCCATAATTTTTATTAATAATGGAATTTACGGCATGACCGGCGGACAGATGGCACCTACAACGCTATTAGGCATGAAATCATCCACTTCACCTAATGGACGTGAAGTTCCAACAGCTGGTCATCCTTTAAATATGACCAACTTATTGGCACAATTAAAAGGCGTTTGTTATGTAACCAGACAAGCAGTACATACGGTTGCAGCAGTGAAAAAGACTAAAAAAGCAATTCAAAAAGCTTTTGAAAACTCGATGCAGAATAAAGGTACATCTATAGTTGAAGTTGTATCTACCTGTAGTTCGGGCTGGAAAATGACTCCTGCCGATTCGAATGATTGGATGGTTGAAAATATGTTTCCTGAATTTCCAATGGGTGATTTAAAGAACGAATAAAATTAATTGCTCTGCCCCCCAACCCCCTGAAGGGGGAGTATATAGCGCATTAATTAATATTTTCTCAGTAAATGACACTATGACTTTCATTTATGTTATTATTTGATTCTTAAAGTTCTAAATTTTCATGGCAAAATACAGCTTACAATTATTTTGAAAATTAAAAAAAATCCCAAATAGTTGATGATTAGAAATGAATAATACATATTTTCCATGCATTGAAAATATAGTTCAATATTGAACATTGGGTTTAATTAAAAACAAAAAAAATATGACCGAAGAAATTATTATAGCAGGATTTGGTGGACAAGGAGTATTATCGATGGGTAAAATTCTGGCTTATTCCGGATTGATGCAAGGCCAAGAAGTTAGCTGGCTACCTTCGTATGGACCTGAACAACGCGGTGGAACGGCAAATGTAACCGTAATTTTAAGCGACGAACGAATCAGTTCGCCGGTATTAAATACTTATGATACAGCCATTGTTTTGAATCAACCATCGCTTGAAAAATTTGAAAACAAAGTAAAACCGGGTGGTACGTTGATTTTTGATGGAAATGGTTTTCATAAGTTCCCTACTCGTACCGACATAAATATTTACAGAATAGATGCAACTGAATATGCTTATGCAAATAATGCCTCTAAAACAATGAATATGATTATTTTAGGAGGATTACTTAAAATAAGACCCATTATTCAGGTCGCAAATGTTTTAAAAGGATTAAAAAAATCTTTGCCTGAACGTCATCATCATTTATTGGCGATGAATGAAAAAGCAATTCATGTAGGAATGGATTTGATAAAAAAATTAAATTAAATATGCCCCCTAATACTTAGGCTTCCTGCGGTCGGGACGACCCAGCAAGGAAGCATCGGTTGAACCGTATTCCCGCTTGCAGGAACTTTATTCAACGAACGTGGAGGAAAAAATTAGTTATGGAGAAAGCGACCAGTTTTGATGAGTTGTCGCAGGAGGGAAAAGACAAAATAAAGAATAAAGAGAGCTGTGGGAAGTAGAATTTCTACAAGAATACAGCTAAAAAAAGACAACAAACAAGCAGAAACAGCGGTTTTTGCTTGCGGTTAGGCAAAGCAATGGCCGTCCCTGTTCACTAACAGGGTTTGAGAGGCAATAAATTACATATTCAGTTTCGTTATTCGTGGGTAAAACACATTGTCTGGCGAACGGATACGGGGTAAAAACTCTGTAAATTGTAAAGTTCCTGTTTTACAGCGTGGGCATTTGCATAGATCAAATCCTGTGAGACGAATCGTTCGTTGCTGCCGTGTTTCGGTAAGTTGTTCGATATCCGGTTTACTTTTCAGGGATTTAACTTGCTCCCGGTAAGCACTTGTGAGAATGCC
>CAMBSB010000166.1 GCA_945870155.1 Paludibacter jiangxiensis
CAATCTGATAATGAATCTGATTGGTCAACGCTATTACAACTGAATGACATGAAAACGGGAACAAGAATTGATACATTAAAGAACATTACAGGAAATGCTCGCTATATTCGCATGTATGGTACTAGTCGCACTACGCAATGGGGTTATTCAATATTCGAATTCGAAGTGTATGCTAACACAAATACTGCATTGAGATTCATAAATAGTGAAAAACTTAAAATTCAACCCAATACAATTAGTCGGAATGAAAAATTGCAAATTACTTGTTCATCTGATGTTTTACCATTAACTTTCAGTATTTTTAATTCATCTGGTCAGGTAATTCAAAAAGGAGAATTAGTTGAAAATAACAACTCTTTATCGCTCAATGGAAACTTTGAACAAGGTATTTATTTTGTAAAATTTATGTCCGATTTATGTTCGGATACACGTCATATTCTGATAAAAAATTAAAATGCAATGATTATCAAAAATAAATTATCGATATACATTTTTGCTTTCCTACTGGTTTTGGCATTTGGTTTAAAGGCACAAGTTCCTGTTAATCCGAATGCAACTGCCGAAGCAAAGAAGCTAAAGGCTTTTTTGGATGCCACCTACGGTAAAAAAATCATTTCTGGTCAGGCATTTGAAAGCGTAAACGAAACCTGGTTGACACGTATCAGTGAAGCCAGTCATGGCAAGCAACCGGCAATTCTTTCGCTCGATTTTATGAATTCCATGCCCTGGCGTGTGGCGAATGGTGCAAATACCGACGAAACAACAAACATGGGAATTGATTGGGTAAAAAACAAAGGAGGCATTCTGGAAATGCATTGGCACTGGGATGTTCCCAAAAACAGTGAATTCAGTACATGGCAGGCGTTTTATACGAAAAACACCACTTTCGATTTGGTGTATGCTCTAAGTAATCCCACCAGCGAAGATTATCAGCTTTTGATTCGCGACATCGATATTGTTGCCGAAAAACTATTGCGTATGCAGCGCGAAGGCATTGCCTTGCTTTGGCGACCATTACACGAAGCCGAAGGAAAATGGTTTTGGTGGGGTGCAAAAACAGGTACAGCCTGTACACAACTTTATCGTATTTTATACAATCGTTTGGTGAATCATCATGGCATCAATAATTTAATTTGGGTTTGGAATAGCTATGGCACTACCAAAGAAAACTGGTATCCGGGCGACGATGTGGTGGATATCGTAGCATGGGATTATCCTGATTATAACCAAAATACAGGTTCGTGGAGTCAGTATCAACAACTTTTTGGCACCAAAGGAAAATTATTTGCTTTGGGCGAAGATGGTAAACTGACCGATCCAGATATTTTGGCACAACAACCATGGTTATACTTTATCACTTGGGCTTATATGATTAAAGACCCAAGTCAGTCAAACGGAAAAAATACAGCTGAATGGATCGACCGTGTATACAATGACCCACGCGTTTTGACGCTCGACGACTTACAATCCGGTCCCAAAGCGTATATCGATGCGCAATCCATTGTTTTCGACTCTGATGTAAATGGAAAAGAACTTGTTTCGTTTAGTGCGGCTCGAAGTTATACTACTGATGGTCAAATCACTTCGTATGTATGGTCGGCAAATGGTGTTGAAAAAGCGACAGGTGTACAAGCGCAAATTGAATTGGGATTGGGTGTGCATGAAATTTTGCTTACAGTTACAACGAATACTTCTCAGACAAAAACTGCCCGATTTACTGTTAATGTAAAACGCCTGAGTTTAAGTCTGAATAAACCTTATACCGTTTCATCTACTGAAGCAAATTTGGGAAATGTAGCAGCTAATGCAGTGGATGGAAATCCTTCAACGCGCTGGTCAAGTTTGTATACCGACCCGCAATGGTATCAAGTGGATTTAGGCAGTAATTACACTATCGACGAAGTGGCTGTTTCGTGGGAAGTGGCATCAGCTAAGAGTTTTATTATAGAAACTTCGGAAAATGGAACAAGTTGGAACATGCTGGCTGCCCGATCGAATTTACCTGCTGGTGCCCGTATTGATGAGTTTAAGGGCTTAAATAGCAAAGGCCGATATGTGAAACTTACAGGAACTGAAAGAACCACCACCTGGGGATATTCTATTTATGAGTTTGAGGTTTATGGTAGTGTACCAACAGGTATTGACGAAACAAAAAATTCAGGGTTGAAGTTTCAAACCAACGTGCTGAAACAGAACGAACAGCTGCAAATTTTTTGTACAAATGATGTTTTGCCTTTGAGTTATAATATTTATAACACTACTGGTAAAATGGTACAAAGTGGCCAATTAGTTAATTCACATTCAAACCTTTCGCTCCATCAATCGCTGGCAAAAGGATTTTATTTTGTAAAATTTCAGAACACAGCTTTTTCGGAATTATTAAAATTTTTAATTGTATAAATAATTGATAATGAAAAGGATATTTTTAATCATTGTTGTTATTTGCATGGCATTAATGAGTCATGGACAAGTAATATTTACACCCTGGGCAAATGTAAAAAGCATTTTAGTGAATGGTCAGGAAATGAAATTCGAAACATCATTGCGTTCTGTAAATGCCGATTGGAAAGGGTATGTTAAAACTGAGAAATATAATTGGGAAGGTAAACAGACTTATACCGTAGCAGGTAAAACGCACACAGCTTCTCACTTTTTGTTGGGAACGCCTCTTAATTTTAATGCTAAGATGACTGATTTAAATCAGGGTAAGGTTAGAATTGAAATGGACGTAAATGCATCCGAAGCATATAAACAAGCTGGTACTTATTATTGTATGGAGGTGCCTGAAGCTGATTTTGATAAGGGCTCAATTTTATTTTATAACGACAATAAACTTGTTGGTAAACTTAATTTAAACGGGACGAATAAAGCTAAAGATGGAGAATTTATAAGGTTAAAAGCCAATAGAATAGTATGGAAGTCTGACAAAAAAGAATATTCTCTTGCTTCATCTGAAAAAACTACCGTTTTTCTTCGTCAGGATTTTGATGGTAATCCGGCCTATAAAAACGATCCCTGGCCTCAACAGACTTTTGTAAGTAGTGATCCCTTTTTGAAGAAAGCGAATTATCAGGTGTATTTTACAATGATAAATGGCAATGCGTCCAAAGGCTTGAATAAAAAAATGTCGTTTGAACTCAACGTTAAAGGCGAGGTTGATCGTTCTCCTGCTACCATTACGTTGGATACAAAAAACCTTGGACGTAAATGGGATGGCATTAGCGGTAATTATCGCAATCAGTTTCCAGACAAAGACCCGATGGTAATTGATTATTGTTTAGATAGTCTACGGGTTACTTGGGGGCGTATCTCTATGTGGTGGGAAAATTGGCAGCCTGATGAATCTGTAAATCCAACAGAACAGGCGAGGGCTGGAAAGCTTCCAACCCACGTTTACGAACAAATGCAATTAGCACAAAAACTTCAAAAGCGCAATATACCAATCATTGTTTCGGTATGGGCTGCACCCGATTGGGCAGTTGATAAAAACAACAAAGCTAAAAAAGGAGTGCATCTGGACCAAGCTAAAATGAATCAGATTTGTGAATCAATTGCTCAATATTTATTGTATTTAAAACAAGAATATGGTGTTGAAGCCAGTCTATTTTCGTTTAATGAGCCCGACTGCGGTGTGGAGGTTTTTCAAACACCCGAAGAACATGCCATATTTAACAAAGCAATAGGGTCGTATTTAAAATCAAAAGGCATAGCGACTAAAATGCTTTTGGGCGACACCGGACATGGAACAGCACTTGCCAACCAAATTGTATGGCCAAGCATCAATGATAAGGATATTCATCAATACATCGGCGCTATTGCGTTACATACCTATCATGGTTGCAACGAAAGTGATTTGAAAGAATGGTCGCGTGCAGCGAAAGCTATCAATGTGCCTTTGATGGTAACTGAAGGTGGCGAAAACTCAGCAGCTCACCGTTACCCACTTGTATTTCTTCAACCATGGTTTCAACTGGATGAAATTGATACCTATATTCGCATTTGTAATACCTGCCAGCCGATTACGGTTATGGAATGGCAACTGACTTCCGATTATTCGGTGTTGACAGGTGCAGGATTGTATGGCGACAATGGCCCATTGCGACCAACTCAACGTTTTTGGAACCTGAAACAACTTGGTGCAACTCCTTACGGTGCGTTTTGGATTCCTGCTACATCGAGCCGGTCAGACATTAGCTGTGCTGCTGCCGGTGATATTGCAAACTCAAAGTATGCTCTGCATTTAGTAAACAATGGTGCTCAACGAGAAGTAACAATTGAAGCAATTCCTTCGACAGTTAAATATTTAAATATGTATATTACCGATGCAACACGTGGAATGAAGAAAGTAAAAACAGTAGCTGTTACTGACGGAAAAGCTACATTTATACTTGAATCACAAGCCTATACAAGCTTATTTAATGATTAATTAAAGATATAGATAATATGAAAAAGTTGAGATTGACCAGCGTTTTTTTGTTTTTTACTTTATTACTAAATGCACAAATACACAATACGGTGCTTTTAAATAATTCCGTTTCGCAATACCAAAAAGCCGAATGGGATATTGAGCTAACCACAACTTTTGTAAATCCCTACGATATGAACGAAATAACAGTTGATATGATACTAACTTCGCCTGCGGGAGAAAAGTTAGTGCTACCGTGTTATTTTGTATCGGGGACAAGTGGAAATAAATCGCTCTGGAAAGCACGCTTTACGCCTCGTGAAAAAGGAAAATACTCTTATCACTTCGAACTAAAAAAAGCTTCGGACAAAGCATTTTCAAGTGCTACACAAGCATTTAATGCACAAGCATCAAAAGCAAAAGGTTTTTTGAATCTTAATAATTTGTGGACATTTAAATACGATAATGGTACCTTGTTTAGGGGTATTGGCGAAAACATTTGTTGGGAATCGCGTGACGAAGATGACTCCAAATATTTCAAAAAACTGCACGAAGACAAACGTTTCAACTATAACTATATGTTGAAAAAACTGGCTGCCAATGGTGGAAATTTTTTCAGAACATGGATGATTTACTGGAATTTGCCGGTTGATTGGAAAAAAGTGCAAAACAACAGTCGCTATCAAAACAGCGATTCGTATTTCAACGAGAGTGGTATGAAACGCATGGATGAATTGGTGCAACTTTGCGATTCGTTGGGTATTCACATGATGCTTGCACTTGAAAGTCATGTTGGGCTAATGGGTTCGGGCTGGGAAACAAGCAATTACAATGTAGCCAATGGCGGTATTGCTAAAACACCGACTGAGTTTTTCGCATTGCCTGCTGCTCGTGCGCAATACAAAAATAAGTTGCGCTTAATGGTAGCTCGTTATGGTTACAGTCCAGCCATTGGCGCTTGGGAGTTTTTCAATGAAGTGGATAATGCCATGTACAATGGTGGTCCCGGTAATCAAATTCCGGCCGATGTGGTTACCGACTGGCATAACGAAATGAGCACTTATCTCAAATCGATTGATCCCTACAAGCATATTGTTACAACAAGTGTTTCGCATCGTGATATTCCGGGTATGAACGACCTGAAAAATATCGACATTAACCAACGCCATATTTATAAAAATACAGCCGGAATTCCTGCAACTCTAATTGATTACACCGCAAAACACAACAAACCATACATTATTGGCGAATCGGGTTATGAATGGGACTGGAGCAAGGATTTCAATGCTATAGCGCCACAAATGGATGGCGATTTTCGTCGGGCCCTTTGGCTTGGTTTGTTCAATCCAACTCCTGTTTTACCCATGAGCTGGTGGTGGGAGTTTTTCGAAAATCGGGGATTGATGTCGTACTTTAAAATTGTTAAACAAGTCAATGATGATATGTTGCTTGCCGGAAAAGGCGTGTTCGAAAAGTTGGATGTAAAAAGTAGCGAAAAGTCATTGGAAATATATAGCGTAGCCTGTGGCTCAAAAAAATATATTTATATTTACAATGCTTCGCAAAATGACCAAAAAATAGTTTTGTCGAACCTCAATTTGACCAAATTAAAAGGGAAAGTTCAAGTGTTAGATTGTGAGTCAGGCAATTATAAAACTGCAAAATACAATCGCATAAGCGAGGGTGACATAGTAGTGAGTGATTTGTTTTTAAGCCCTAAAAAAGAAATTGTTTTAATTATTAAGTAAAAGGATGAGAAATGCAATTTATGTGCTTATACTCTTTGCAACAAGTCTTGCATTAAAGGCGCAGAAACAGACAATTTTGATTGCTGATTTTGAAAATAAACCATCGACAACGAGTTGGTGGAAGGACAATACGAATGTGAAATTTTTATATGATAGTTCTGTGATGAATCAGGTAACCAAAAAATCGAAAACTTGCTTGCATGTACGTTGGGACTCTGTTCCTACAAATCGTCCGTATGCTTGGTTTACCGACTTAAAAGCCGATACATTTGCTGTGGAAGGAATGCAAAAGCAATGGAAACTGTTTCAAAATAATACTTGGATGTCGTTTTGGTGCAAAGGGGGCGATGGTGATACTTTGATGTTACACCCACTTATTCTTAGTAAAGGACACAAAAGCAAATGGGGCTCTACTAAAATGATTCCGGTAAAGGTTGGCCAATGGCAATTTATAAAAGTGAAATTTGCTGATTTGAAATATGAAAACTGGGGAGTAGTTAAGGCTGAATTAAACATGAACGACGATGCAGTTAAGTGCTTCGAAGTTGGATTAAGATTAAGTTCTGTAAGCCCAAAAGGGTTTGTAGAGGCGTGGTTTGACGACATTAAACTTACAAATTATGAACCTTTCAATCATCTTTGAAATGAAAAAATACCCTTTCAAAATGTTTCTTTTAGTCTTTTCAATGCTTTTAATAATAGCTTGTAAAGAAGAACCCGAAGTAATAGATAACTCCGATAAAACAGCGCCAACGCTTATTGTAAGTACGCCTGCAAACAACGAAACGAATGTGGCTGCTTCGTCAAGTATTGTGTTGGTTTTTACTGAGAAAATTGTACTTGCAACCAATGCTGCTATTACGTTGAACGGTCAGGCTGTTCAGGCAACGGTGTCGAATAAAAACTTAAGTATCATTGCTTCTTTGGTTGCAGGTACTGCATATACTTTGCTTATTCCGGCAAATTCCATAACCGACGAAGCCGGAAACACAGCTACAGCTATCAGCATTTCGTTTACAACAGCTGCTCCAATTGTGCCTGTGGGGATTTTTCTGGAAGCCGAAAATGCAACACTCACCGGTGGTGCCGAAGAGAAAACGGATATTGCAGGATTCAGAGGAACGGGTTACGTAAATACAAATGTAGGTAATGTTACATTTACGGTTAATATAGAAACCGCCGGATATTACGATATTGAAATTCGCTTTGCAAGTATCTACGATGAAAAAACAAATGATTTGTATGTTGATAACGTGAAGATGAGTTCTATCAAATTTCCTGCTCAGACTTATTGGGGATCACTGGTGGGTGGTAAAGTAAACCTGTCAGCCGGTACACACTCCATTGCCATTGTTAAAAACTGGGGATACATTCAATTGGATTATATACGTTTGATTTACGATGCAGTTGGCCCTGCTCAATTTAATATAGATCAGGTACTTGTTACGCCATCGCCTTCGTCTCAAGCAGTGAAATTATATAGTTTTTTGAAAGATAATTTTGGCAAAAAAGTTATTTCAGGTGCTATGGCTAATCACAGTACCAATATCGACGAAGCAACATGGGTGTTCAATCAAACTGGTAAATGGCCGACATTGGTAGGTTTCGACTATATTGATCATACCAAAGCCGGTCAGAGTTGGGTAAAATACGATGCGCCATTTACACTCGGTCAGGATTGGTGGAATAATAACGGCATTGTGACTCTTATGTGGCACTGGCGCGATCCATTGACCAAAACAGGTGCTTTTTATACTGCCGAAACAACTTTTGATGTGTCCAAAGTTTCGGATGTTAACTCAGCTGAATACAAAGCCATGATAGTGGATATTGACGCCATAGCCGTTTATCTGAAACAATTTAAGGAAGCCAATATCCCGGTATTGTGGCGTCCATTGCACGAAGCTTCGGGTCGTTGGTTCTGGTGGGGCGCTAAAGGTGCTGAGCCTTGTAAAGCACTTTGGAAAATCATGTTTAATCGTCTTGTAACCCATCATGGGTTGAATAATTTAATCTGGGTTTGGACTTCGGATGCTGCCGAAGATGCAGCCAATTGGTATCCGGGCGATGCCTATGTGGATATGATTGGAATGGACATTTATCCGGGCGAAAATCAACATGGCTCGCAATACATTTCGTACAATAAAGTAAAAGAATTTTCGAAAGGAAAGAAAATGCTTACGCTAAGCGAATGTGGATCGGCTCCTGATCCTGCTTTGATGAAAGAAAAGGGCGATATGTGGTCGTGGTTTATGCCTTGGAATGGAACTTATACGCGAGATGACAAACACAATGGTGCTACGTGGTGGAACAAGTTTTTCAGTTACGATTATGTGCTCACACGTGATAAAATGACTTCGTTGAAGTAAATTATTTTAAATATTTAAATTGGATTTTATGCGTATCTCACGTTTTTTTATGGTGCTTTCAATGGCTTTAATTCAAGGTTCAAGCTTTTTATGGGCTCAACAAACAGAATCGCTATCGGTTGTTGATAAACAGGCTACACCTGCTACAAAGGCTCTGTTTCTAAATATGAAGCGTAGTTCTCAAAAGGGAATTATGTTTGGTCATCAGGATGCGGTGGCTTATGGGCGTACATGGCACAACGAAAAAGGACGTTCGGATGTGAAAGAAACAGCTGGCGACTATCCTGCTGTGGTGGGTTGGGAGATAGGTGACCTTGAATTGGGGGCTGAACACAACCTCGACTCTGTGTATTTTAAAGATATGAAACGCCTGATACGTGAAGTTTATGAACGCGGAAGTATAAATACCATCAGTTGGCATGCCAATAATATTGCTACCGATAGTTCTGCCTGGGATTGTAAACAAGATACAGTAGTTCGTAGTGTACTTGTCGGTGGAGTTAATCATCAACGATTTTTAGTTTATCTTGACCGCTTAGCCGAATTCTTTCATTCACTCAAAGATAAAGATGGAAATGCGATACCAGTTATTTTTCGTATGTATCACGAACATACCGGAGCATGGTTTTGGTGGGGAGCTAAACAATGTACACCCGACGAATACAATGAACTTTTTAGAATGACTGTGCACTACCTACGCGACGTGAAAAATGTGCATAATTTGCTGTATGCCTTTTCAACAGCAGAGATAACAGACAAAGCTCATTTCTTAAGTCGATATCCCGGTAATGATTGGGTGGATTTGGTTGGATTTGATACCTATTGCCACGAAACACCTCAACAAGTGGAACAATACAAACAGATTATGAAAATAGGACTTGGCGTTGTTTCACAATTTGCAGCCGAAAACAATAAAATAGCCATTATGGCCGAAACAGGACAGGAAGGAATTAAAGTGAAAAACTACTATACAAAAGTTTTATTGCCACTTATTAAACCCTACAAAATCAGCTACTTATTGCTTTGGCGAAATGCTTTTAATATTAAAAAACATTATTACATTCCATATCCGGCACATCCCGAAGCAAAAGATTTTATCCAATTTACAAAAAACAAAAGCATAATACTGAGCAAGAAAGCTGCAAAAATAGGTTTATACAAATAGCAATTAATTTTAAAACAAGGTATATCATGACTAATTTCGAAGAAAGACTTAATGTGATTAAAGCAAAACACGAGCAATTATTAAAAACAAAAAACGTAAAAGATACTGTTGGAAATGGCATTTACGACCGTTACCAATATCCAATCATAACAGCGGACCATATTCCATTGGCATGGCGATACGATTTTAATATCGTAACAAATCCTCATTTAATGGAAAGAATAGGATATAATGCCACTTTAAATGCCGGTGCTATTAAATGGAATGGAAAATATGTATTGGTGGTGCGCGTAGAGGGCAACGACCGTAAATCGTTTTTTGCCATTGCCGAGAGTGAGAATGGAGTAGATAATTTTCGTTTTTGGGATGAGCCCGTTACCCTTCCCGAAACCGAAGACCCGGACACCAACGTCTACGATATGCGCCTTACTGCTCATCAAGATGGTTGGATTTACGGCGTGTTTTGTAGCGAACGGAAAGATCCAGCTGCACCTGCAGGCGATTTATCATCGGCAGTAGCTGCTGCTGGTATTGCTCGTACCAAAGACCTCATCAACTGGGAGCGTTTGCCCGATTTAAAAACTAAAAGCCAACAACGCAATGTCGTTCTACATCCCGAATTTATTGATGGAAAATATGCTTTATACACTCGTCCGCAAGATGGATTTATCGATACCGGTAGCGGTGGAGGAATTGGTTGGGCATTAGTCGACGATATGACGAATGCTGAAATCACTGAAGAAAAAATCATCAATCACCGTTATTATCATACCATCAAAGAGTTGAAAAATGGCGAAGGTCCACATCCAATCAAAACCAATAAAGGTTGGTTGCATTTGGCGCATGGTGTACGCAATTGTGCAGCCGGACTTCGTTATGTTCTTTATTTATATCTCACTGATTTAGAAGATCCTACTAAACTCATTGCCGAACCTGCAGGTTTCTTTATGGCTCCCCAAAACGAAGAGCGTGTGGGCGATGTTTCCAATGTTTTATTCTCGAATGGTTGGATTGCTGACGAAGATGGAACAGTATTTATTTATTATGCCTCGTCGGACACGCGTATGCATGTAGCAACATCGACTATTGAAAAACTGCTCGATTATGTGCAAAACACACCTGCAGATGGTTATCGTACTTTTGCTTCGGTACAAACCATAAAAAACCTGATTTCGGCAAACAAAGAACTCTTAAAGTAATTTGCTAATATAGAATCTATTATGATTAAAATAAAAGAAAAAATTGCGTACGGTTTTGGCGACATGGCTTCGTCGATGTTTTGGAAACTGTTTGGTATGTACCTGATGATTTTTTATACCGATGTGTATGGATTACCGGCTGCGGTGGTAGGTACCATGTTTTTAATAACCCGTGTGTGGGATTCACTTTTCGACCCCATTGTGGGCGTTGTGGCCGACCGTACACAAACCAAATGGGGGAAATTCCGTCCCTATTTATTGTTTACTGCTGTTCCGTTTGGGTTAATAGGCGTGCTTACGTTTACAACACCTGATATTGGTTATACAGGTAAACTGGTTTATGCCTACATTATGTATTCGCTTATGATGATGGTTTATTCACTTATCAATGTGCCTTATGCGTCCTTGCTTGGGGTTATGTCGGCGCAACCGGCCGAGCGAAATGTGCTTTCTACTTTCCGTATGGCTTTTGCTTATCTCGGAAGCTTTATCGCATTGCTATTGATTGAACCTCTGGTTGAGTTTTTTAGCAAATCAACCGGTAAAGCAGCGCCCGATTTACAGTTTGGTTGGCAAATGGGAGTTGGTGTGATTGCAATCATTTGTATCACGCTTTTTTTGCTTGGTTTTGCCTGGACAAAAGAACGCGTTAAGCCATTGAAAGAAGAAAAAACGCCACT
>CAMBSB010000167.1 GCA_945870155.1 Paludibacter jiangxiensis
CCTTCCAGCGCAGGTGGTACAAAGAGTCGTCCACTCATCCAACCGGTTACTAATCCTACCACTAATTTCAGGTCATGTTTTTTTGCCAAATCTGCCATTTTTCTAAAACGTGACATCATAATGCTATCAACGCCCATTGCACCTAATCCCACTCCTGGTAGATCACTGTCTTTAAAACGAACTTCTTTTACATTATTCCTGGCTGTATAATAATTGTAGATTGGCTGAAAATCAGACCAAATTGGAAAAACCCTGAGAACTTTTACTCCTGCTTTTGATAATTGTTCAAAATCTTTATCAACGGTACTTTCAGACCAATTGCTCCACATATTTGTACCTGCATGCGATGCCCAATAGTTGGCACCAACAAAAAAACTTCCCGGTTTATTTATCGTAACTTCATTTGAAGCAAATAAGCCAAATGCTATTGCAAAAAGTAATATTGATAGTTTTATTCTTTTCATTTTTTATTTCTGAGTGATAATTTGTTTTTTAATCCAGCCTGACATTATTTTACTGTAAAGAATGATTTGAGCACAATATCTTCACTTGATTTTCCTATCATTACTTCAAACTTGCCGGATTCTACAACTTGATTCATTTTGGAATCCCAAATAGCGAGCTCACTTACAGGTACTTCGAAATGCACAGTCTTTGACTCTCCAGCTTGCAGTGAAATTTTTTCAAAGCCTTTTAGTTGTTTCACCGGCACTGTTACTGAGGCATATTCATCATGGATATATAGTTGTACAATTTCTTTACCTTCTCTTTTTCCGGTATTTTTTACAGTAACTTCCAATTCTAATTTACCCGTTTTGGTAAGCTCTGTGTTTTTTAATATCAAATTACTATATTCAAAAGTGGTATAGCTTAAACCATATCCAAATGGGAATAAAGCCTCGGGTGAATAATCGACATAATCTCTACCCGGCTTTTCAGGAGCTCCTGGTTTTTTATAATATCCTCTCGAGACAGGTAAATAATTGTATTGGGTATAAATATGACCTGAAGTCTGAGGCCAATCCATGGTTAGTTTACCCGACGGATTTACTTTCCCAAAAAGAATATTTGCTATTGCATTGCCACCCTCTTCACCGGGATACCAGGCTTCCAGAATAGCATTCATATTTTCTTTTAACCAGGGTATGGTATATGGACGTCCGTTGACAAGTACTAAAACAATAGGTTTTCCCGTCTTTTTTATTTCCCTGATAAGATCTTCCTGAACACCTTCGAGCGAAAGGACTGGTCGGTCATAACCTTCGCCACAAGTAGGCAGAAATTTAGTTCCTACACCTGAAGTGATTCCGCCAATACCACCCGAAATGCTGCTTGCACTACCGCAAACCATTACTACTACATCTGATTTCTTTGCTGCTTTAATGGCTTCCTTGAATCCGTCTTTCGACAGGCTATTGATGCCGCATCCTTCAGCAAAGTTGACTTTTATATTGCTGCCTACATATTTCTGAATGCCCTGTAATGTGGTAATTCCATATTTATTCTCGTGCGAATAGCTATAATCTCCAAACTGTACATTGGCTGCATTGGGCCCTATCACAGCCAATGATTTTATTTTATTTAGGTCTAAAGGCAGAATATTCTTGTTTGTAAGTAAAACACAACCTTCTTCGGCTACCTGTCTGGCTAAATCTATGTGTTTCTTACAATGAATAACTTCCGGCACCTTGGTTATATCAATATCTCTTTCTCCATCGAACAAACCTGCCCTGAATTTAATCCTCAAAACGTCTGAAACTGCTGAGTTTATATACGATTCGTCTAATTCACCTGATAAAACTGCTTCTTTCAGATATGCAAATGAACTTACACCCGGGGCGTTTACATTTACACCGGCTTTTACAGCCAAAATTGCAGCATCTTTATAAGTTTGAGCTACTTTTTGTGGCTCATGTAACATCTCTACTGCTCCCCAATCAGCATATACATAGCCATCAAATCCCATCTCCTTTCGCAAAATATCTCTAAGTAAAAAGGTTGACGCATGACATGGAATATTATTAACTGCATTATACGATGGCATTACTGACCATACCCCGAGTGAATCAATTATTCGTTTATATGGGTATAAATGCACATCTCTTAACTCTCTCTCACCCAGGGAGGCTGGTCCAAGATTTATACCATTGACCGGCTTACTATAGGCAGTAAGATGTTTGATAGTGGAAAATACTTTATCGGGTTGGAGTTTGCCATTTCGTATATTGCCCTGCAAACCACCAATATAAGCCAAACCCATTTCAGCAACTAAAAACGGATCCTGACTAAAGCACTCTTCAACTCTACCCCAACGTGGATCTACTGCACAATCAATACCAGGTCCAAGAAAATGAGTTCCACCTACAACCGATAATTCTTTGGCTAAAGCACTTGCCATATCTTTTATCAACCCGCGGTTCCAGGTTGATCCCATTACTACAATTTGAGGGAAAATGGTTGCACCTTTTCCATATAAACCATGTATAGCATCTGCAGCAATAAGACTCGGAATACCTAACCGGGTCTTTTTTGACATATATTTTGTCAACTCATTTAAACGAAATGCTGTAGTATCAACATAGTCTCCTCTATACATTTCTGATATAGTGCCATAGCTTACTCCATTTAATGCTTTTTCAATACTATCCTCATTTGAAGTGTTTTTGGCTATAGAAATTCTATTGGTTTCAAAATTTGCCATTTGAGCCAATTTTTCATCTAATGTCATTCGGTTGATTAAATCCTCAACACGTGTTTCGACAAGTAATAATTTATTCTTGTAAGGTAAAAGTTGACCAAATGAACAAATGCTTGAAAAGACTACCACACAAAATAAAAAGAAGGTTCTCATTTAAATTCAGATTTATACGTTTTCTATGAATAATGCAAATAAAGGCCCTGTCCTGACAATGTATAGCATTGATATACAACACTATATTCGCAGGATAATTTTTAAAAGTTATATGATTATTGTGAGTTTCGAAATGGCTTTTCTCTCCTGTAAAAGCCGTAAAAAATGGGTTTTAAACAACCGTCCTGAAGAAACAAGACGGTTGTTTTTTAATTGAAAATGAAGAAATTGATTGTTCTGAATTAAAGATTAAAATAACTCAGTATTCATTAATCCTTAATTAAGCGAATAGGGAAGCCATAATTATATAGACTATGACCAACATCAAAAGTACCAGAAGTAGAACGAAGCCAGAAAGCCCAGCCACGACCTACAGTATAGCTATCTGAAGCCCAGAATGATGAATTATTACCTTCAGCATACCAGCCGCCTCCTCCTTCTGTATATCTACAACCAGCCTGAATTGCTTTGAAACCAAGTTCGTTTGTTCCTCCACAAGTTGTATCAAAAAGTTTTATAACATTAGGTTGAGATACATTTGCTGCCAAAGTTTCCCATTCTGCTTTTGTAGGAATATGCCAACCCTTAGGAGCTAACTTACCTGAATTTATAGCATAGAAATTATATAGCATATTACCACCAACAGGCTCTGGTCCACTTACGTGATTCTCCCAACAACGTGCAGGACTTGATAAAGCGCCCCATTCTGCATTTGTAAAAACACCTGCACTTGCCCCTGAATTAGCAATAGGTGTACCATCGTTTAATTTAGTCACTTTTAAATTTTCAACCATCCATGTTTGAGTACCGATTGTTACTGTCGTATAATTGTTTCCATCTATGTCCTGAAGTGTAGGTTTATAAAAAATCACACTATCCACATCTGCTACAGGACATTTAGCAACTACTACACCAGATTTCATTACATACATGGTATCAGCTACTTCTGCCTTGGTTAAACCATTGAAAAAAAATACTGTTACAATTAAAATAATTAATTTTTTCATTTTTTGTTCCTCCTTTTTTTAGTTTTTTATAAATTTTACTGATTCTGATTTATTCGCATTTATCATTCTACATACATATATCCCATTTTGCAAGTTGGCTACCGAAATACTATTTGAATTTGTTCCGGCCTGAATATTAATCAATTCTTTTATTTGCAACCTCCCTTGTAAATCAATAATCTCAAGTTGTAACTGTCCAGCACTCGAAGACTCGTAATTGATTTGAATATCATTTACAACAGGATTTGGATAGAGTGTAAGGCTTCTGATTAGTTGACTAGTAGTTACTTTTACATCAGTCGTCCCTGAACTTGTAAAATTAAAACTACGTAAGCCTGTTAATGCAAAACTGCTGGTACTTCCATCGGTCTTTGTCAGCATTAAATTTCCTGACGGAAATGTAAGTTTTTTTATTGTACTTAAACTTATTGCAGTTTGTGTACCTGACTTTTCCCTTACGTAAAGGAAATTTGTTGCATGAATTTCAGTATTACATATTGCTATAAATATCCCAATACTGAAAATCACTTTTAGGTGAATCATTTTCTTTCTCATTTTCTTTGTTTTTTAGATTTAATCTTTAATAAAGCGAACAGGGAAGCCATAATTATATAGACTATGACCAACATCAATAGTACCAGATCCAGAACGAACCCAAAAAGCCCAACCACGACCTTCAATAAAGCTGTCTGAAGCCCAGAAAGATGAATTATTGCCTTCTGCATACCAGCCGCCCGCTCCTTCTGTATATCTGCAACCAACCTGCAGTGCTTTGAAACCAAGTTCGTTTGTTCCTCCACAAGTTGCATCAAAAAGTTTTATAACATTAGGTTGTGGTACGTTTGCTGCTAAAGTTTCCCAGTCTGCTTTTGTTGGAATATGCCAACCAATTGGCGCTAACTTGCCTGAATTTACAGCATAGAAATTATAAAGCATATTACCACCAACAGGTTCTGCTCCACTTTCATGACCATACCAACAACGGGCGGGGCTTGTTAATGCACCCCATTCGGCATTTGTATAAACACCTGCACTTGCTCCTGAATTTGGTATAAGTGTACCATCGTTTAATTTAGTCGTTTTTAAATTTTCAACCATCCAAATCTGTGTTCCAATTTTAACTACTGCATAATTATTACCCGATCCATCCTGACACGCAACAAATTCAAAATTAATCGTTTTGGAACCGGTAGGTGCATCTCCAACAATTGTAGTAAAGTTACCTGAAGTACCTTTGTAAAGTAGTTTGTCGCCTGAAGTATATAACATTTGGGTAATTGCTGTGTTTTCTTCCGATTTTACTCTATTAGGCTTCGTCGATGTTTTTTGTTCTGCACCGATGTACTCTAAAGTAGGATTACTTACAATATTTGATGTTTGATTTACAAATTTTGTTGAATACTTATATCCGTTTCCAACAATTTGAACTGTATATACACCTTTTGCTAAAGAAAGAGAGAAGGTGTTTTCCCCAACTTGCACTTTTTTGTTCAAACCAACTAACTTTTTTCCATCAATAGCAAATACACTAACATCGCTATTGCCTGCATCGGTTGCATTGAATGAAATTGTAGTTGTGCCATTGCTGTTTTTTAATCTGACATTATTAGCATCAGCAGATACATCGTTAATAGCATTGGGCACATCCGACAAGTTAAGAATATTGCCTGCTGGCACTGTTACAGTAGTACCTTTAGTAAGATTTTCAACAACGACAGATCCAACTGAAGAACTAGCTCCTGAACCCGTAAAACTTATATTATAACCCAATGCAAAAGAATTCAATGCAAAAAAGAACAGTGCAAATACCACAGCAATAGCTGAGCTGAAATTATTTTTAGCTTTCATTTTTTAAAATATTAAGTTTGTAATTTTATTTCTTTGTTAAATATGGAGTATTTTATATATACTTTTCAATCCTTTACACATCGGATATATTGACCTTGTTCTTGTAAGTCATTACCATCATGAGCATTGAAGTCATCTACTCCTTCCCAAAGACAAAGATCCCATGCTCTATCATTCCCTCTCTCAGTACTTGACCACCAAACAACAGCTTGTCCTACAAACCCGAATGAACCAGGATTTCCAGTACAATTTCCCCAACGGACACCACCAGGCAAACCATTGAATCCATAAGTGTCTGAACCTTGAACTGTAGGCCATCCTGTAGTAGTTTTGAGTTTAATGCCACCACCTTTTTTTCCAACAAATGTTTCCAATTTGTACCAGTCTTCAATAGTTGCCACATGCCATCCAGCCGGAGCAAGTTTGCCTGTTTTTACAACATACCAGTTATAGATTAAGCCATATTTAGTTTTGTTGGCTGCACCGGTTTCTGCTGTAGCAGCACTATTATAACCATAAGCACAATAAGCAGCAGTAGTGAGGGATTTCCATTCAGCATCTGTATAAAATCCTTGCGAAGCTCCTGAATTTGGTATTGGAGTACCATCGTTTAATTTGGTAGTTCGAAGATTCTCTTTTAGCCAAACCTGATCGCCTATTTGCACAGTTGTATAAACGTTTCCATCACCATCTATCGGAATTGCCGGTGCAATGAGCACAATGACCTGATATTCCTTTTTGGTGCCATCTTCAGCCGTGACATTAAATGTGGCTATACCATTGGTAATGGGCACAATGTCATTCTCTTTAACCCCGGTTGCACCGTATGCGAGTTCAAGGGTTTTTACAATTACACTACTTGGCACGGTAGAACCAGCCGGTAGGTAAATAGTGTCTTTAGTTGCAGTTCCTTCAAAAGCAATTGGATAGTCCTTGCTACTTACAGAGATAATGAGATTTCTCATTGTTGTTTCGCTACTCTTTACCGGTTCTTCTACCGGTCCTTTACAGGAAGTAGCCAGAATGCTTACTACTGATAGTAAAAGCATTACTACATAATGTGTTGTTTTTTTCATAAATGATTTTTTTGATTTGTTAATTAAATAGTTAGTTATAAATAAAAATATGAATTTCTATGTTTTTGATATTTCTAAGTCAAATATCATTAATGTTAAATTATTTATCTGAAATTTCTTGCGGTATCAATCATCATTTTCAAGTTCTCTGGTGGTGTTGTAGAGGGTAGCGCACAACCTGCATTTAAAATAAAACGATTTGAATTTTGATAGGCAGTCAATAATTCAATTGTTTTTTTCTGTACTGAATCTGCTGTTCCTAAGGCTAACACACCGCTTGGATCAATATTTCCAATAAATGTTGTTGTATTACTTATAGTATTGAATATCTTGAAAATATCTGTTTTATAATCCAGTTCGAAAGCATCAGCTCCGGTTAATAGCATATGTTCGAGAATAACATCGGTATTACCGCAAATATGTAAAGTATATGCTACACCGGCATCATGGGCGACATCCACAATTCTCTTTTCGTATGGCATAGCGAGCTTTAGATACATTTCGGGTGAAATCATTTCAGGTCCTGCCGGGCTATCTCCATTCGAAATCATATCACAACCAGTTTGAACCATTAACTTAACAAACTGTGAACAGGCATCGGTGCAATATACAAGTAATGATTCGAGTTGTTCATCTGATCCCATCATTGAATCGAGCATCCAATTTTGAGCCCCGCGCATCATGCTTGCTAGCGAAAAAGGCGCCTGGTCACAATTAGCTCGAATATAGAGGTCATTTTTATAATAGTCTTTAAGCAGTCTGACGGCTTCAAGCCAGACCTGAATATACTTATAATCCTCAACCTTAGCCGGTTTTAGATTCACAATATCCTCCAAATTCTCAAGATTTCCAATATGGGTACGGGCAGGTTCATTCACAGGAAAGTCAACAGGTACTCCAACTGCCCCTGCGAGTGTAACTGTGTCGACATCTACAAGAATACCGTCAAACTTATACTTATCAACTGATGCAATAAAGCATTCAGCAATCAATTTAGGACTATTGCGGTATTGTTCCATGGAAATACCATGCTCTTTGGCTGCCATCATAAAATTATGAAGCATTACTGGAACTTTGTCCGTTTTTTCGCCTTTTAATGCGGCGTTTATTCTTTCGTATCCGTTCATCTCAAATGAATTATAGTAATTAGATTATCTTAATATATTTAAAACTCGTCAACCAGTTACCCAACCTGTCTATTCTTGCTTTCAAAGGCATCAGTAGGCACTCAGTAAGTAGAACCAAGCACTTCTTTTTCAATCTGTTCAAGCGTTTTACCATTCGTCTCAATAATATATTTCTTCAAATAAATGAATCCAATGAAGGTAACTATCGCTAAAAAGATAAATGCATAGCTCATTCCCCTTTGTTGCGCAGCCTGAGTTATCCCGAAGAATCCAATAATAATGGGAAAGAGAAAATTTAAAGTTGCACTTGCTACCCAGTTTGCCAATGAACCAAATGATACTCCTCTTGACCTGATCACATTTGGAAACATTTCTGATAGTAACACCCAAACTACTACACCTTGTGATGCCGCAAAAAAAGCAATATATGCTACCAACAAAGCAACTAACCCATAACCTGCTATATTACCAGTTAGTAAACCATATGCAAACAGACCTAAAACAACAACCATTCCCAGTTGTCCGAACAACAATAGATTTTTCCTACCTACCTTGTCAATAATTGTCATAGCAATAATTGTGAAAATAAGATTGGTTAAACCCAATAGTACACTTTGGGTCATCGACGAATCATCTGAAAAACCGGCAATACTGAATATCTGGGAGGAATAATAAAAAACAACTCCAATTCCGGTTAGCTGACTAAAAATACCTACAAATATTCCGATGAAGGTAATTCTACGGTATGGTTTTGCAAACAAATTGATTTTAGACCTGGAATTTTCCAGCGTAATTGATTCCTGAATATCCAGAATTGTTTGCTCTGCATCTATTTCATGAGAAGATAAATCTTCAATATTTTTCTTAGCTTCATCGATACGTCCCATCTTTACGAGCCAGCGTGGACTCGTCCGTATAACCAAAAGCATCAGGAAAAAAGCAATTGCAGGAAGAGCTCCACTAAAAAGCATCCAGCGCCAATTCTGATCACCAATACCTAACAACAAGTAATTGGATATTAATGATAATAAAATACCCGTTACAATTGCTAACTGAAAGGTACCCGCCAAAACTCCCCTGTGTTTGGGGGGTGATATTTCGGAGATATAGACAGGACAAAGCACAGACGCACCGCCGATTGCAAGTCCGCCAATAAACCGGAACAGAATAAAGACATTGATATTGGTTGCAAGGCCACATCCTATTGAAGAAGCCAGAAACAGAATTGCCAAAAGTTGTAGCAACCTTTTTGAACCATATACATCCCCGGATTTTCCAATCAGAATGGTTCCCAAAACACATCCAATCAAAGCAGAACTCACCGTCCAGCCCTGAAGTGCAGGAGACAATCCGAAGTATTTAACCAAATCAAGCATGGCACCATTAATAATTACGGTGTCATAACCAAATAACAGACCACCTAAAGCTGCAGCAAAAGTGCATTTCAAAAGAACTTTATTCATTTTGTTTATGAAAATATCAACTTCTTGAGTTCCCATGTTGTGGAAATTCAATAAATTATTTTGATTAGATAAAGTTAATATATTACAAATTTGTATTCAAAAAAGCTATTTGCTTAATTCCACCAACATAGTTTTTCGTGTTGCACGAAAGGTTTTTATATCCATATCGTAATCGAGTAAGGATCGTATTTGCTTTTTACACAATGCATCTGCATTTGTTTTGCTTTTTGCTTCATACATTTTTAAAAGTTCGTAATCAGCAATACCGTCACGCATGGCATCTAAGCGTATTGAACTTATAAATTTACCTTTATACGGATAGGTAATCCAACAATCGCCACCGCCACCGTTACCGGGCGTGGTTTCGCTAAACGGATCCTTGTCTTTCGACAATCCCCAGAAATTAAAGCCCCAATGTAAATAACCCGTAGCGCCATACCGATAATTTAACCAATGCATATAACGAACCTTTAGCAGAGGCAATTCTATAAACCTATTTGCAAATTCATATTCAGGACCTACGTAAGTATAAAACCAAACTTCTTTCCCTTTACTTATTTGATCAAGGTATTTCGGCAATGACCATTCAAAAAGTTGAAGTGGAGGAATCAAAATATCAACAGCACCCTGGTCTATAACTAAATCCGTTTTATTGGTACATTGAGTTTTTATATCCGGATCTAATAAGGTTTTAATATATCGCGAAGCAGCAATAAGCGATGGAGCATTTCCATCCGTTGGCTCATCGGCAACAACCTGAGTGTATATTGATTTCCAACCTTTTGCTTGCAGATGTGACATTAGTGCCGGAATAAAACTACTATAGAAATCTCGGACTTCGGTACTGGTATGTGGAAATAGTTTTAATTTATAAGAACCGCCATCTAAAACCGGAACAAAAAGCCAAATAGGATCATCTTCAAAAGTAAAACCGGCCTGACCACTACGCATACCAAAATCGGCACCGGTTAAACGATCCATTCCACCATCGTTGAGAAAAATCTGAACTGTTTTGTCGAAATTTGAAAAATCAAACTGCCACGAACCACCTGTTTTGCTATATTTTGTATCCTGAAGTGTAGGAACAAAAACCATATTTTGAGAATACTCCTTCATTATTCTGGCCATATCGGTTAAATACTCCCAGTATTTATCAGAATACTTTTCAACAGGCATACCATTATTCAAATAGGAGAAGTAATCTGATGTCCAAAAATTATCAACCCAAAGGCGAGGTTTATTCATTGTAACATTATGAACCGTTATTGTGAACTCTTTCGTTACCGAAAAGAAATTGTTATTGATTTCACAATTACAAGAACCTATTTTTGTGAAGGAACTTCCATTAATTTCTCCGGAAAACTGAATCTTTCCTTTATATACACCCGGTAGCGCATCTTTAGGTATTTGAACGGATATCCAAACCGGTTGAGTTTGAGCTCCGGGTATTGTTGTTTGAACTTCAGGCAATATTGGATCAGGATAATTATCCGATGGCGTAAACAACACATATTTTGAAGGATTCCCAAAATTACGATGTGCTTTTACATATCCAACAAAACCGGACTTGACATTAGTCAGCTCTGCTGTCCCGAATTTTGGATTTTCAATATCGACACCAATTTTTACCGGATAATTACTTCTAACCGCAAATTGTATGGTTGCATATTCACCTTTGGCTACATCTGCTTCGGCAACATAATTTGTGACAGCAAGTGTGTCTTCTTTAAATACCTTTTGCAAGGGATCAACAGCTGCTATTTTAATTCTCAAATCTTTTGTATCGGTTGTTACCGGAGGATTTACTTCCGCATTACAACCTGTTAGAAGATTCAAACAGAAAATAGTTAAAACAACATTAAATTGAAATTTATTTATCATGATAATTGAAAATTACTTGTTAGATTTTAATGTTTAATTCTTCGAATAGCCCGGGTTTTGATCCAGATTAGGATTTAAAGTAATCTCCGAAATTGGAATAGGATATAAATAGTATTTATCCAGCCAGCCTGTTGGCGCACCAAAATAAGTAACATAACCTTCTTTATCTTTACTGGCACTTATACTGTTATTGCCATAAATCATTAAAGAATTTCCATAGTCCGAATTTTTCACCCAACAGCCTTTGGCTTGTTCATTCAGGTAATTTCCTTTTTTCCACCTGCGG
>CAMBSB010000168.1 GCA_945870155.1 Paludibacter jiangxiensis
TTGTAAACCCTGCGACTCCCGGCTTTACCACTACTCCTGATTTTACAGGTATTGATTATTATTACGAATATATGGAAGGTGGAAATAATACGAATACTGCAGGTCAACCGGGAAGTCCTACACTTTACTGGAAAGGAGTTAACAAAGGAAGTGAGATGGCAGTGGGTAAGGGTTATATAACCAAATCCAATGCCGGCACTACCATACAATTTAGCGGTACACCAAACAATGGTGATATTACCACTACTTTCGATCTTACCCGCGACGATAACAAAGGCAAAGGTTTTAACCTGGTAGGCAATCCATATCCTTCGTATATCGACTGGAGTTTGGTGGCAGCTGACAATCCAAAATTAGAGAATACTTACTACTATCGTACAAAAAATACCAATACAACCACCAATACCTATACTTTTGTTACATGGAATGGTGCAGGTTCGGGAAGTTACGTGGTAAGTAATGGTTCATTACCTGTCAATACAGCTATTACGAGCCACATTCCACCCACACAGGCGTTTTGGGTAAGGGTAAAAACAGGCACAACCAAAATGTATTTCAATAACGGTATGCGCGAACACCGCCTTGACAACAATAACCTGATGAAAGCACCCAAACAAAATACACGCACCAGTGTACGTTTGCAATTGCTGAACGGAGGCGATAGCGATGAATTGCTTATTTATCAGGATACTGAAGCAAGTAACGGTTACGATGCCTACGATTCGCCCAAAATGATGAACAACAGTGCTGCCGTTCCCGATTTGTACAGCAAAGCCGGCGAAGAGAAATTAGTGATAAACGGCTTGAACTCAATTTCCGACAACTTGGAACTTCCTCTTGGATTTACACTTAAAGCAGCTGCCAGCGGATTAAAACTAAAAGTATCCGAACTCAGCAACTTAGCAAGTGGAACAAAAGTATATTTGTTGGATAAAGAACAAGGTTCACAAACTGAACTGCTTCCTTCAACTGAATACACTTTTAATATAACTGCATCGACTATCAACAACGAGAGTCGTTTCAGTCTACTATTCAAAGCTTCGGGTGTGGCATCAGGCATAACCAATGCAGACAAAGAACATATTTCAGTTTTTGTAAATGCCGCCAATCAAATTGCAATTATTGCAGCCGAAAAAAGCAACTACGCCATTTATAATGCAGTAGGACAGCTAATTGAAAACGGCATTATGAACCATAAACTCCATACCATAAACTGTAAACTAAATACAGGCGTGTATGTAGTGAAAGTGGCAAATAATCAAATAACTAAAGTAATCATTAAATAATGTATTGATGTGATGATACGTTGATGTGATAATTAATAAAACACGAAACGTGAACCAACGGTCATCGACCAAAGAGAGATAAACACAAAACAAATAAATATTATGGAACACTCAAAATCAAACGAATATACAGCCCAAATCTTAAATCCCCCTACGGGGGGACGGGGGGCTAAAAAATATATCAAACCTCGTATCGAAATAATATTTCTTGATAACGAAATTTCATTAGCTTTGGAATCTACTCCACCTATAGGGCCGGAAGAAGGATATAATTTTAATTCGAATAATCCTTTCATGGATCAACTGCACGATAGCAATCTAAGGGTTTGAAAATTGTGAATATAAAAACGAAAGTATTAAATATTGCAATATTAATTATTGCAATGCAATCAACTTTGGCTAATAATACAGGAAATAATCGAACAAATTTCCCACATTATAAACTTAAAAATAAGGATATTACAGTAACTATACTAAAACCAGACCCAAAAAACGGTTATTATCGCAGTACCCGTTTCGATTGGTCGGGAATTATTGCACAGGTCGAATACAATGGTCATACCTTTTTTCAGGAATGGGAACAATATGATGGTACTATTAATGCTGGACAACACGATGCATTGAACAACGGCACAGGTACAGGAACAGCTGAAGAGTTTCGTAGTCCGCTTGGTTATGACGAAGCCAAAGTTGGAGAACCATTTGTCAAAATTGGTGTGGGAATACTGGAGAAAGCCGAAAATAAACCGCATCATTGGGCATATCCGTATAAAGTAATTGAGTTCGGAAAATGGAAAATAAAAGCTCAAAAAAACAAAATATCTTTTGTTCAGGATTTGAATACAACTTTTGGATACGGTTATCACTACGAGAAACAGATTGTGCTTAGCAAAAACAGTCCGGTTGTTTCCGTGATTCACACGTTGAAGAACACAGGTACAAAACCAATTCACACCAATCCGTATTGTCATAACTATATGCGTTTCGACAATGACTTTATTGGTAAAAACTACAAAATTGAGTTCTCGAATACTTGTCAGGCATTGGACGATTTTGGTACAAAAGCAACACTTACCGACAAATCGTTTCAACTTAACTCGGATTTATTAGATGCCAAGCCGGTAGAGGGTTCAATAAATGTCAATCAATCAAAGGTCTTTACCTTGTCGAACAGCAAAACAAAAACTTCGGTTGAAGTTAGATCGGATGTGGCTCCAAACTCTTTTTACTTGTATGTATGGCGAATGGCATTTTGTCCTGAGCCGATGATACTCATAGATATTAAGCAGGGTGAAACCTTCAGATGGAAAACAGACTATCATTTCAAGAAAAACTGAATTGAAGATGATGTAGTTAAAAGCATAATAATCAAAAATTTTAAAAGTACCGATTAATTTCACAAATAATAATTATTAGAATCTACTTATAATGCCAAAAATCAAAATCAAGAATATCTTTTTTATTCAATTTGTTTTATGTCTGTGCTTCATCCCAGGTATTGCTCAACACCCCAATGCATTAACATTTCCTGAACGAGGCTTTGTAAGTTCAGTTCCTGCTACTCATTGGGAAAACGCATTGGTGAGTGGAAATGGCAAATACGGCGCGTTGGTATACGGACAGCCAATTAACGAGACAATAATACTGAATCATTCCAGATTATTTTTGCCTGTTTATGAGCCTCTTACTCCAGTTAAATCAGGAGAACATTTGACCGAAATTCGCGATCTTAATTCCAAAGGGAAATATCATGAGGCAGCTTTATTGGTCGATAACATTTCAAAGAAGCAGGGCTATGCTGAAAAAAGATGGACGGATCCTTATATTCCAGCTTTTAACATCGAAATAACAATGAAAAATGGAGGTGTTTTAAATAATTACGCTCGTTCAGTCAATTTTTCAACGGGTGTTGCATCTGTTCAGTGGTCGGATGAAAATGGTCATTTTCAACGTAACTTGTTCGTTTCAAGAACCGATGATGTTATTGTTCTTTCGATAAAAGGAAGTAAAAAAGCTAGCGTAAACTGCAATCTACGTCTTGCGCAACAACCTGCAAAAGATGCAGGAGGTTGGGATCCTGAGAAAATGCTTCGTGAAGGAATCAAATCATACAAAACCGAAGCAAACGGTAATTGGCTTACGTACCGAAGTGATTTTATACGTCAATGGGTAGGTAGTATTAAAGCTTATGAAGGTATGTCGAGAATTGTTGTCCGAGGTGGAAAATCGACAAGTATGGGAGATTCAATATCGATTGAAAATGCCGACGAAGTTATTGTACTTACAAAAATTGAATTGTTATATGACAAAAATAAGGAAAACTTAGCTCAAATTAAGCAATCGCTTCTTTCAATTAAACCAGATTTTAAGTATTTGTTAAGCCGACATGCAAAGGTACATGGAGAAGTGTTTGACCGTACAAAAATTGTTTTAGGCGATAACAGCGATCGTCGGCTAACATCCGAACAGCTAATTGCCAAGTCATCAATCGAAAAACTTAACTTCGCACTAGTTGAAAAATTGTTTGATGCCGGACGTTATAATATTTTTTCAAGCTCAGGTGAACTCTTTCCAAATCTTCAGGGAATTTGGAGTGGTACTTATGGCCCTCTCTGGTCGGGTGATTATACCCTCAACGGGAATGTGCAATGTGCCATTTCTGCTAATTATTCTGCTAATATGGCCGAATGTATGTTGCCTTTTTTTAAATATTTGGAAGACCATATCGATCAATATCGTATAAATGCCAAGGTAATGTTCAATTGCAGAGGTATTAATGTTCCTTCAAGAGCAAGTACGCATGGATTGAAAAATTGTTTTGAAGCCGACCGACCAATGACCTTTTGGACAGCAGGTGCAGCATGGGTATCTCAATTCTTTTTTGATTACTATCAGTATACCGGTGATAAAGTATTTCTAAAAAACAGAGCTTTACCTTTTATGAAAGAGGCAGCGTTGTTTTACGAAGATTTTCTATACGAAGATGCTCAGGGCAAATATATCTTCAGTCCATCGCTTTCGCCCGAAAACACACCAACAAATAGCAATTCTCAAGCCTGTATAAATGCTACAATGGATATTTCAGTTGCACGCGAGTTGCTAAATAATTGTATTATTGCTTCTGAAACATTAAAAGTAGGGTCGGATGACATTTCACGTTGGAAAAAAATGTTAGCAAAAATGCCCGATTATTTGATAAATGAGAAAGGTGCGGTTAAAGAATGGAATACTCCTTTGCTAGCCGACAATGATGAGCATCGCCATAGTTCACACATGTATGCTTTGTATAATGGCCTACCTGATGATATTGCTTCCAATCCCAATTTGAAGAAAGCTTTTGAATTAACGATGGATAATCGTATGCAAATTAGGAAAAATGAGTTTGAAGCAAATAGTTTAAAAAGGGTTCTGGCTGGAGAAAAAGCAATAGTGCCAAACTATACCGCTGCTGGCGATAATGGTGAGATTCCAACCGAAAAACCTTCAGGGGAAATGGCCTTCGGTATTGTGCAACAAGGATTTACTGCTGCTAGTTTAAATCGATCTGATGTTTGCGGTCTAATTACAAACTGGCTTACTAATGCATATTGGTTGCCAAACTTAATGTCAACACACAATCCGAGAGCAATTTTCAATACGGATATTTCGGGTGGATTTCCTGCTTTGGTTTTGCGAATGTTATTGGATAGTCAGCCAGGGTGGATTTCTTTTTTACCTGCATGGCCCAAAAATTTTCCTTCTGGTAGGCTTTATGGTGCAGCTTTGCGTGGTCAAATTGTGGTAAACGAATTGAAATGGACAAAGAACCACATAACTGTAGTTTTACAAAGCGCAATTAATCAGAAAGTTGCTATTCGTTCACATAAAAAAATAATCTCTATTAATAGCAAAAACAAAAATGCTATTGTGAGCGAAAATGGAAATATATATTTGAAACTACAGCCCAATCAGGAAATTATTTTTGAAATAGAGTACCAATAATTGAAATTGTCAAAATTAAATCGGGTGAAACTTTTTGTTTGGAAAACAATATGTGCGTTTTTTAAAGATTTTAAAATAAAGGATAAAAATGAATAGATTAGAGCAATTATACTCTTTACAAGGACTTAGGGTTGTAGTAACCGGTGCATCGAGTGGACTTGGGTTATCAATGTCAGTTATGTTGGCCGAATGTGGTGCAACAGTTTTTGGCCTAAGCAGATCGGGAGATGTGAAGGTTGAATATGATGGTGAAATTCCCGACAGTATTCAATTCGAAAAAATGGATGTAGCCAATGAAGAAGATGTAAAACGCAAACTCGCCGAAATAGGTGAGAAAGGTGGTATAGATGTATTGATAAATAATGCAGGTGTAACGATTAAAAAGCCTGCCGTAGAGTTTACAAATACCGATTTGGAATACATGAATAGCATTAATATCAATGGTGTATATCATTGCAGTAAGTATGCCTTTCCATATTTAAAAGTATCAAATCATGTTGGTAGAATAATTAATATATCGTCGATGGCTTCGTATTTAGGTTTTTCTGAAGTAGTGCCCTATTGTGCTTCAAAATCAGCAGTAATTGGTATAACACGTGGATTGGCAGTAGAGTGGGCAGATAAAAATATATTAGTAAACTCAGTTTCCCCGGGCTGGTTTCCATCGTTAATGAATCAACAAGTAATGGATGCTGACCGTCAAAAAAAAATACTTAGTCGTATGCCTTTACATCGTTATGGCAAACCTGAGGAGTTGGCAGCGATGATTTGTTTCTTAGCCTCACCAGCTGCCAGTTATATTACCGGTCAGGATTTTAGTATTGATGGCGGTGCATTAGCTTTTGGTTATTAAAAAACAAGATTGAACGTATGAAAATTGATTCACATAATCACTTTTGGATATATAATGAATTAGATTATAGTTGGATAAGTGATGATCTAAAGCTATTGAAACGGAATTTCGTGTCAGAAGATATTCTGGTTGAACTAAACAAAAATCAGATGGATGGCTGCATTGCTGTTCAAGCACGTCAGAGTTTGGAAGAAACTGAGTGGTTGTTGGAGTTGGCTGACAAAAGCGACTTTATCAAAGGAGTTGTTGGCTGGGTTGATTTAAAAACCAATTCAGTGGAATCTCAATTAGCTAAATACTCAAAGAATCCAAAATTTGTAGGGGTAAGACATGTTGTGCAAGATGAACAAGATGAGAATTTTGTATTGAGTGAAGCTTTCTTGAAGGGTATTTCCTTGCTTTCGAAGTATAATCTAACTTATGATATATTGATTTTCGAGCATCAACTTCCTAGTATTATACAATTGGTTACAAAATTCCCAAATCAAAAATTTGTTGTCGATCATATTGCTAAACCTAAAATTAGAGAGGGATTGATTTCGCCATGGAAGGAGAATATAACCAAATTAGCAACTTTCTCAAATGTGTGTTGCAAATTATCAGGCATGTTGACCGAAGCCGACTGGAATTCATGGAAGGAGGATGATTTTAAAGCTTACCTAGATGTTGTTTTTTATTGCTTTGGGGTTGATAGATTGATGTATGGCAGCGATTGGCCGGTTAGTCAACTGGCTGGGACCTATCAACAAACAGTATGTTTAGTTACCGATTATATGAGCAGATACAACGACCAGCAGAAGAAATCGGTTATGGGAGACAATGCATATAAATTCTACTTAAAAAAAAATTAATAAAACATGGAATATAGAAAACTTGGAAACACTGATATGGAGGTTTCTAATCTCAGTTTTGGAGCTTCATCATTAGGGGGAGTTTTTACCGGTGTAGATGAAAGCGAAGGTATAAAAACAGTTCATGCAACTATCGATTTAGGTATAAACTACATCGATGTTTCTCCTTTTTACGGAAATACAGTTGCCGAAACAGTATTAGGAAAAGCATTGAAAACGGTGTCCCGCACTAAATATTTTTTAGCCACAAAAACCGGACGATTTGCGAATGGACTTTTTGACTTCTCGCCAAAAATGATAGAGAAATCATTACATGAGAGTTTAAATAGATTGAATGTTGATTATTTGGATGTGCTTCAATTACATGATATTGAATATCAAGGTGGTCGTCATATGGAGATGGTAATCAATGAATCGATCCCATATCTTGAAACATTGAAAAGCAAAGGTGTAATTCGTTATTTTGGTATTACATCCTATCCAATTTCAATTTTTCAACAAATACAAAAAAATGTAAAGGTTGATACAATGCTGTGTCATTGTCATTACATGCTTAGCGATACCGCTATGTTGGATTTAGTGCCTAACTCCAAAAATGATGGTGTTGGCTTAATAGCAGCTTCGCCTCTTGGAATGGGCTTGCTTACCGAACGGGGAGTTGCAAGTTGGCATCCTGCAACCGAAGCCGATAAAGCCACTATAAAAAAGGCAGTTGCTTTTTGTAAGGAAAATGGCACAACAATAGAAAAGTTAGCACTTCAGTTTGGCGTTTCAAATCCCGATATTCCTACAAATCTTGTATCTTCTTCAAAAGTTGCTCGAATGGTTGAGAATGTCAAAATTATTGAAGAAACAATTGATTTTGAATTGATAAAAGAAGTACAAAAAATCCTGTTACCAATTAAGAATAAGGACTTTGACTTTGCTGGAAACTGCGAATTTATGTAAGATATTCTAAGTCTAAATTATCAGATGTGTATGTACATATTTCATTAAAAAAACAATTAAACGATTATATATAATGTATAAAATTAAAGATTTTTCCGTCTATTCCGCTAAAGCGAAACTTGAAAAACCAATTTCAGATGCTACACATACGCTAACCGAAATTTCCTTTTTGGTATTACGCATTGAAGTAGAAAATGGCATTATTGGCGAGTCATATTTGTTGAGTTTTCAGTATAGTCCTAATGCCATTTTAGGTGCGCTAAAAGATGTTGGCAATATGGTAATTGGAGCACAAGTAAACGAAACTCTAAAAGTGTTTGATAAAGTAAATCACGCCAACGAATATTTTGGTTTAGAAGGTATTAATAGATGGGCTCAAGCTGCATTTAATATCGCAATGTGGGATGCTTGGTGCAAAATTTTAAAACAACCTATCTGGAAAATTTTAGGAACATATAAAACCGAAATTCCAATTTATGGAAGTGGCGGCTGGATATCATATACTCCTGAAGAATTAATTGATGAAGTAATAGGCTACAAATCGCGCGGATTTAAATCAGTAAAAATCAAAGTTGGAAAACCCGATTGGAAAGAGGATCTCGAACGATTAAGAATGGTTCGTGCAGCTGTTGGCAATGAAATTGGTATTATGATGGATGCCAATCAGGGTATGACTGTACCCAACTCACTTCAATTGGCTATGGCTGCAAAGGATTTAAATATTTATTGGTTCGAAGAACCTATTAATCATACTGATTTTCAAGGATTCCAAATTCTAAAAAATCAGGCAGGCATTTCGTTAGCAATGGGTGAACGCGAATACAGTACACTTCCATTACGAGAATTACTTCAACTAAATGCAATTGATATTTGGCAACCCGATATTCTACGTTTGGGTGGAGTTGAAGCTTGGAGAGATAGTGCAGCTCTTGCAGGAGCATTTAACATACCTGTTTTGCCACATTATTATAAAGATTATGATATTCCGCTTTTGTGTACTATTCCAAACGGTGCTGGTGCTGAATCGTTTGATTGGATTGATCCGCTAATCGATTACCCACTACAAATTATTAATGGGATGGCAACACCTAACAATCGTCCGGGATGGGGATTCTCGTTTAAAGATGAATTCTTGACAGAGCTTAAATAAACAACCTAATAAAGACATAATGAGAGCATTTAAAATAATTGATAAAGGTGAAACAGGTTTCTTTGAAATTGAAAAACCATCTCCGAAAGAGGGAGAAGTATTAATACTGGTAAAGAAAGTAGGTTATTGTGGCAGTGATTTAAATACTTACAGGGGTATTAATCCTTTAGTTAAATACCCTCGTATTCCAGGTCATGAATTAAGTGGCATTGTAGGTGAAGTTGGTTCAAATGTTCCTGAAGGAATTAAAATTGGAACACAGGCGGCTATTACTCCACAAACCGCCTGTGGAAAATGCTCTTCATGCAGAAATAATCGTCCAAATGCTTGTAGGTTTAATGAAACATTGGGTGTTCAACGCGATGGTGCATTAACCGATTATATAGTAGTTCCTTGGGAAAAATTGGTCATCGATAATAGTTTAAATCTTACAAAGCTTGCATTGTTGGAACCCTTGGCAGTAGGATTTCATGCGGCAAAAAGAGGAGAAGTAAAAAAAGGTGATAAAGTAGCTGTACTGGGATGTGGTGTGATTGGGTTAGGAGCAATTGCCGGAGCAAATTTTAGAGGCGCTGAGGTTATTGCCATTGATATTGCAGATGAGAAGTTCGATGCTGCAAAAACTGCAGGTGCAACACATACAATTAATTCGATGAAGGATAATGTGCATGATAGGTTGCTGGAGTTGACAGATGGTCATGGACCGGATGTTATTATCGAAGCTGTAGGTAATGCGCTGACATACAAAATGGCTGTTGATGAAGTTTGTTTTACTGGGAAGGTAGTTTATATTGGATATGCTTCACAGCCAGTAAGTTATGAAACGAAGTACTTTGTTATGAAAGAGATTGATATCAGAGGCTCGCGCGGGTCAGATAAGCAGGACTTTGAAGATGTGCTATCTGTTGTTAAGGCTGGTAAATTAGATCCCGAACAGATTGTTTCTCACACATTTACTTTTGATAAAGCTGATGAAGCTATTCAATTGTGGGCAAACGATCCGTCGAAAGTAACCAAAATTGTGATAGAATTGTAAAATATGGAAGTGATGAAATGTATTAAATGGCCAACTTTTTTGTTGTGCATACTGATTGGAGTTTCGTTTAGTCAGGTGATTAAAGCTCAAACTCAGAATTCTTCAATCTGGCAAAAAGGGAGTTTGTTAAATCATTACAGACCGTTGCAACCTGCAACAGATTCTGAAATAGTGCGCATTGATTTAGATGGCGATGGTGATCCTGATATTATGAAATATAGCACAGCCAATGGGTTTAATGTGTATTGGATTGACGATAACGATAATATGACATGGTCAGATATAGAGGGTGATACTTCTTCTGATTGTTTGTTGGTTGATATTAATAAAGATGGTAAATACGGAAGTTATACTGACGTAGTAATTGACTGGATAGATACTGATGCCGATGGTAAAGCAAACTTTCAGATATATTTAGACTTTGCAAGTGAAACCGACTCGAAAAAACCATGGGGTCCCGGACATTTCATGGTCAATATTGATGCCGATAAAGATGATATAATGAATTATGTTGATTTCAGCAACTTTCAGTTACGTTGCTGGATTCATGATGGCAAATCTGATTTTTATGAAGATTATCATGGAAACACACTTTTTCTTAAAATACATGCCTCTCCTCAAAATATTAACGATCTGCGTCTGAATTGGGAAAACCCATTTTTGTTTTACGATCCTGACAAAGATGGGTTAACTGAATATGCAGTTCGATTACTCGACAGACCTACTTATGGAAAACCTGGCGATAAATTCATCACTAACTTAACGGGGAAAATTGACTATGTAACAATGTCCTATGATTTGGATAATGACAATTCTCCGGGAAGCCCTTTTGATTTCGATATGACCATAAATTTTAGGGGAGGAGGATTCGACTACACAGACCAAGTGCATAAATTTACGAATCAACGAATTGTTGAAACCGATACAATGTTTCTGGATCCACGTTTCCGTCAATTAACTGAGTTTATTTACCCTGATCACAAAAGTGCTCTACCTTCAGTTTTTAAAAGTAATTGGGAGCAAGCTTGGTTTGTATATGACGAAGACGATGATTGTGATCGCTGGGAGCGAGTTGAAATGCTCGACCCACTCGACCCATATATTATAGGTGTTGGTAAAGGAGGACTCGATACCAATAATCAATCTGATCCAGTTGGTGACAGAGGTGAATGGGATTTGGATTTTTCAGGCAAAGGCAATCTTTATATTAGTCCGATAGATGGAAAAATACACTTACTGGGTGCCGAAAAGGGCTATTGGCGTATTGATCAAAATGCATGGTATTATCAGGGCATGGGTAATTTGTACGATGGCTATGGGCCAAAACGAAGTCCGGCAGATCCTGAATCATTTGCGCTGTTAAGCTATAAAGATACCGACAATAATGGATTCTTTGATCATAT
>CAMBSB010000169.1 GCA_945870155.1 Paludibacter jiangxiensis
GCCGCTGAATTGGCTTACATCAATCAAGATGATGAGACTGATAAAGTGGTTGTAGATGAACTTGTTAAAGTTGAAAAAATGACTTACAAGCAAGCATTTAAGTTCAAACAAACCTGGGCATTTGCGTTTGGTAAATTTATGACCGATGGTGTTTGGTGGTTCTTCTTATTCTGGACTCCGGCTTATTTGAAAGCTGAATATGGCATGTTACCTGATCAAATTGCCTTTCCAATCGGATTATTATATACTATTACTGTTTTTGGGTCGGTATTTGGAGGCAAATTTCCAACTTACTTTATTAACAAAGGCATGAACCCTTATGCCGGGCGTATGCGTGCTATGTTGATTATTGCCTTTTTCCCATTATTAGTACTTCTCGCGCAACCATTCGGACATCTTGAGTCATTAGGCACTTATGCATTTTGGATTCCTGTTTTATTGATTGGTATTGGTGGCTCTGCTCACCAGGCCTGGTCGGCAAATATATTTACTACAGTTGGCGATATGTTTCCAAAATCAGCAGTTGCAACCATAGTTGGTATAGGTGGTATGGCTGGTGGACTTGGTTCTTTCTTTATCAACAAAGGCAGTGGTATGTTGTTCGATTATAGTTTAGCAGAGTGGGGAAGCAAAACTCCGGGTTATACTATTGTATTCACATTTTGTGCTGTGGCCTATCTAATTGGTTGGATAGTAATGAAAACATTGGTACCAAAATACAAACCAATTATAATGGACTAAAAATTTCTGAATTAGCAATATAATTCTATCCAAAACGGGTTTTCAATTGATTTGAAAACCCGTTTTTCGATATAATACCTTGCCCCCGAACCCTTTAAAAGGTAGGGGGTATTTACAAAAAATTACATATTTTACTCTGTTAGCACGATAATTATCATGTATTTATAATTGTAAATCAATGTCGTTTTTTAGGTATTTACAATGAAATAAGGGAAAGACAAGAGGAGAAATTCTTAAACTAAGGGTTAAGATTCAATTAAAATTAGGTATTTAAACCCTTAGTAACTAGAATTCAACAAGCAAAACACCCTTATTTAAATAGTCTTGAGATTTGAAATTCCTTATCTAAACGACATTGAATTGTAAATCTTTAAATTGTAAATTGTAAATTGTAAATTAAATTAGTTTATATTCTATCACTCAAAAACGGATATTCCAGTATAAGTTTTATTCTTTGTTTTTTTACCGACTCTAAAAAATCAGCATATTCTTTGGTGTCAGCATGCATAGGTCTGTGTGTTAATTGTGCAGCGAAATTCTCCAACTTCTTTATTAACTGCACTGATTGTGTACTGAAATAAGTTTCGTGAAAACGCATCCAAATATAGTCAATAGCCACATCAGAAGGGTGAAACATGTCCGTAGCATAGTAGCGATAATCACGCAATTCATCCATTTGAATTTCGAAAGCAGGATAATAACTCACATTTTCAAAACGCTTTTGTAATTCTTCTATAGCCAGGTGTAAAATACTTTTACTTAAATTGTTTTCGTGAGCTCCATCTTTCCAATGCCTGATAGGACTTACTGTAAAAATTATTCTTTTGTTTGGATATAAGGTATCCAGGTTTTGAATTAAACTAGCGTAGCTTTCAACTATTTCGAAAATACTAAGTCTACGCCTTGTAAAAAAGGAAGAAGGTAATTTATGGCAATTTGTTACCAATTCGCCGGTTTTATTTGACTCATATACCCATGCCGTACCAAAAGTGATTAACAACACATCACAATATTTCAGTCGCTCAATAGCTTGCTCTATTCTTTGGTTAATATTGCTGAGTGTTTTTTCTTTAGTACTTGCCGAAAACAGCGTACTATGGCTTAAACTACCCCACAACGAAGTATGAAAGAACAAGTCTTGCTCAACAAAAAGTTTTTTCTCTAACAAAATTTCTATGCTTTTGAGAATAGAAATTGGATTAAATAAAACTCCGAAAGGATTTATTTCAACATCGAAAAATGCGTTTTTCAATTTATTCCCTATATTATCGGAAAAACAGGATCCTAAAGTAAAAAACCGGGTTTCGTAATCCAGTTTCTCATTGGCATTTTCAATATTTATTTTGGTGGTGAACATGGTATGGGCTTTATGTTTACTTCGATTTGAGAAATCAAAAATAGATAAAAGTTATGGAACACAAAAAAAGCTTCGGATAAATCCGAAGCTTAAATTTTGAATTACAATAATAAATGCTTACTTTTTAGTAACCGCAGCAATTTTTTTGTCGGCACATGGTTTTTCACCAGCAACTTTGTCTTTACAACAAGCTTTGTCACCCGCAGCTTTATCTTTGCAAGCGGCTTTGTCACCAGCGGCTTTGTCTTTGCAACAAGCTTTGTCACCAGCAGCATGGTCTTTGCAAGCAGCTTTTTCACCTACAGCTTTATCTTTGCAAGCAGCTTTTTCACCTACGGCTTTATCTTTGCAGGCAGTGGCGTCTTTTGATTTATCACAACATGCTTTTTCTGTTTTTGCTGCAGCAGCTTTGGCTTTTACAGGAGTTTGGGCTGTAATTGAAATTACAAAAATTGCAACCAGCGACAATAAAAAAATACTTTTCTTCATTTTAAATAAAATTTTAATTAATTACTTGTTTTCTTTCTCTCTTTTTTTAAATACAAATTAATGTCATAGCTAGTAAACATCATATAGTTTAAAAATGTTCAGACAATTTTTGGCATTAATTATAATTATGTAAAGAATTACTTCTTATTGGGATAAAGATAATAGCATAAATAAAAATGACAGGTAGAAAAACGTATATTTTCAATATTTTTATGATAGTTAGAGATTTAAACAAAATTTCAACACATATTTATACCAAATTTTTATATATTTTATTAGATTGAATATGCCGCATTTTTAAACATTCCTACAAAAACAGAGTTTACATAGCCACTAACGCAAATTATATTTAAATTTTAAAACTTTATAGCTCTAGCTTTGTTTGCAAAGTGTATTAAATTTTAAAAAACATGAGTCTAAAAATTATATTTTTTGATGCCAAACCTTACGATGAATCTTCTTTCAACAATGTAAATTTGAAATTTGGTTTTGAGTTGAGTTATTTTAAGGAACACTTAAGTATTAACAATGTGATGTTAACCAAAGGCATGGATGTTGCTTGCATATTTGTTAATGCAGTAGTTGATAAACAAGTTATTAATCAGTTAGTTGCCAATGGTGTAAAATTAATTGCTTTGCGATGTGCCGGTTTTAACAATGTAGACTTGAATGCCGCGAAAGATCGCATTAAAGTTGTGCGTGTACCTGCATATTCGCCTTATGCAGTGGCAGAGCATACATTGGCCTTGATGCTAACCTTAAACCGCAAAATACACAAAGCATATAACAGAACCCGTGAAGGAAATTTCGCATTGAATGGTTTGATGGGTTTTGATATGCATGGCAAAACAGCCGGAATAATTGGAACCGGAAAAATTGCTAAAATTCTAATTAAAACACTTCGAAGTATGGGTATGAAAGTGTTGGCTTTTGATGTTTATCCGGATTTTGAATTTGCAAAACAAAACGAAATAGAATATACCACGCTCGATAATTTGTATAAAAATTCGGATATTATTTCACTTCATTGCCCGCTAAACAAAGACACGGAGTATATTATCAACGAAAATGCCATTGCTAAAATGAAAGATGGCGTAATGATAATTAACACCGGACGTGGTAAGTTGATAAAAACCAGCGCTTTGATACAAGGTTTAAAATCCAAAAAGATAGGCGCTGCAGGATTGGATGTATATGAAGAAGAAAGTGCATATTTTTTCGAAGACAGATCGAATCGTGTAATGGATGATGATGTTTTAGCACGATTACTATCGTTTAACAATGTAATAGTAACTTCACACCAGGCATTTTTCACCAAAGAAGCCCTTGAAAACATTGCATTAACTACCATGCAAAATATTCAGGATTTTAATGATAATAAAGTACTAGTAAATGAGGTGAGTATTTAACTCTATTTTATTAAACAATATTAAACCACAATCCGAAAAATCGGATTCTACGATAGGCACAAAAGAACACAAAAAAGTGATAATTTTTAGCACCTGCTTACGTCAGGCAGGTTCTAAAAAACATTTTTTATAACGAACCATTGAAAAATATGAAGTTCATTTTTTACTGCCCACCTCAAGGGCTAGGATGCTGACATCATCCTCTTCCTTCACATATTCCAATAGCCATTTTTCTAAATCGGCATCGGCATCAATACCTAAATGCTTCTTTATCCTTTTACGCCGGGTATACATGGTTTCTTTTGTAGTATTGAGCAAACTACATGCTTCGCTAATATTTATACCCAAGCTGATTAACACAATTACTATGGTATCGGAATAAGTTAATAGACTATGATTTAGCTGTAAATCAGCAATTTTATTGTTAAACAAATTGTTTGTTTCATCAATATAGTATTGCCATTCATTTTGTGATAAAACCAATTGATCAATTAGTTTTTTTAAAAATTCATCCTGCTTTTTGGGGTCAATTATTCCTTGATTTAATTTGTTGAATCGGAGTGTAATTTCTATTTTTTGTTGTAGCTTCGACAATAATAGTTCTTGTTTTCTGATGTTTTCCAAGTTTTTCTCCTTCAATTCAAATTCCAATTTTTGTTGTTTAATTTCAAATTCAGCCTGTTTCTTTTTAAGGCGGATGCTAAGTATTTGTAAAATTATCAACACAATCAATGCAAATATTATGAGTGAAGCTATCCAAATTTGCATTGTTTTGTTGGCAATTTTAAGCTTTGCGTTTTCACTCACTTTTTGTGTTAAATCATATTGTTTGTCTATTTGATATAGTTGACTTTTTAACTTTGCCTGAAATATTGTATTTTGAATTAAATATGCCTTTTCAAATGAATTAAATGCTTGCACATAATTTCCATCGTGTTTGTAAACATAGGCCGATGCCAGATTTGTCAAAACATCATTTTTAATTAATTCCGGTGAGTTTTTTACAATATTCAAATAATATGCAGCCGAATCAGGCATTTGGAGTTCAGAATAAATATAGGCTAAAAAAGAAGAATTCCGTACTCGGTATTTTGGAGAATAGTTAAATGCTGAAAGTAAATTGCTTATAGCCAATTTTCTGTCTTTATTGTAATATATTTCTCCTTCATGCGATTTTATCTCATAATACATAGACGTATCATTCAATAGTTGAGCAAGTTGGAGAGCTTTGTTGGAATAAAAAATTATACTATCGTGTGGTTTAATTAATTGTTCATACATTTTAGAAGTTTCAAAATAGGAAAACATTTGATAATATTTATTTTCGGATAATTTAAAAAGTTCCAAGGATTTTTTGAAGCAATTATTTGCCTGATAAAAATTATTTTCCTGTACAAAAATATAACCCATATTTATTGTTGAAAGTCCTGATATCTTATATTCCCTTTCGTCCTGCAATTCCGTTACCGATTTTTTATATGCCAGCAGTGCTTTGTCGTTGTTATGCAATAATTCCTGAATACAACCCAACAAATAATAGGATGTGCCGCTGTATTTTTTCAGTTGACCAGAGCCATAATAATTTACAGCTATTGTAATCAAGCTATCCGATTTTATATCCATATTTAGCTTGTATTGGGCGTGGGTGTAATGTAGGCACCAAGCAGCATAATCGGCTTTCGATAAATTTTCGGGATGGCTGATAGAGGACAAAAGCTTGTAGGCACTATCAGGATGCGAGTAAAGTATTTTTTCTGCTTTTAAAATAGTTTCGTGTGTGGTATAGCGAGTACCGCAACTGCAGAGCAAGAATAAATTGACTCCCCAAATTATTGTATTTACAGATACTTTGTACCTTTTCTTCATTGTCATTTTGTGCGTAGGAGTTAGTTAAAATTGATTGTTTTTTAATTTAAAAATTTAGCTGTACCGTAAAAACATTTTTAAGAATTGCTAGTACGCATAAAATCAAGCATTTACAATTTCTTAAAAAACTCCGCTGTACCGTATTTATTTTTGACTTTTTTATTTTACTGTTATAACTTTGAGTACAAAAATAATAAAAATTATCCACCATTTAAAAAACAAAAAATATCATGAAAAAGTCTATGCTATTTTTAATTTTATTTGCTTCGTCAGCATTTATAAGTGTTCAAGCTGCAGATGTGCCCTTAACCATGTCAAATCCTGATCCTAATCCCATTCGTCCACGTACTCCAATACTAATACCGGTATCAGTTGATTTATCCGAAACCGAGTTGTACCTCAATTTTACAACAGCAGTTGGAGTTGCCACCATTACCGTAAAAGATAGCAATGGAACTATTGTACATCAGGAAACTTTGGATACCGATGTAAACACTGAATTATATATTTCGACAGCAAATTGGGATTTGGATGATTATACTATAGAAATTACTTATGGCAACTATCTGCTGTGGGGTGAATTTACAATAGAATAATTGTAATTAATTAGCCCCCCAACCCCCTGAAGGGGGAGTTATAAGGTTTAAATATAAGTTTACTTATAAAACAAACTGACTATTTTATTTTTTTCTCTGATATAATCACATCATTAATTAACGGAATATTTACAGGGCAAGAATATTTTTTAGAGCGATATAAAATATTCTTGCTTAAGCTTTGAACTTTGCTGCCTCTTAAATAAAGTTTCCTGCCCTTCAAGGGAAGTTTATCGCCTTACAAGGAAAGTTTCCCGCCCTTCAAGGAAAGTTTCCCGCCCTTCAAGGAAAGTTTTCTGCCCTTCTAGGAAAGTTTCGCGCCCTTTAAGTAAAGTTTGCCATCTCTTAATGAAAGTTTGCCAAATGGTGTTATATGTTTAATTATCAGTATTATATAAAATTCCAATGTAAATAATCTATTTTAAAATCAACAATACTGTATAATATATTTACTATATCATTCATACACAGGCTTTGCCTTACGGCAGCGTCAAATAACAAAATAGCAATAATAATTCTCAAATACTTAATTAAATCTTTTCTCAATTTATAGTTAATCAATTTAATTTATTCACAATTTAAAAACTTACAATTATGTCAGATTACATTCCGCTAAATGATGCCGACATGAATTTGTGGCAAGGAAATTTAATTGAAATTATTGAACCCAACTTAACAAGCTGGGGAATTCCGGCAGAAGATTTTGCTGTGGTAAAAACAAAACAAACTCTCTGGAGCTCAACTTTTGCCAAAGCAAGTAACAAACAAAACAGAACGGCTGCCGATGTTAAAGCAAAAGACAATGCGGGTGAAGATTTCAAAAAAACTATCCGGGGATTTGTAGCACAGTGGTTAGCCAATAACTCGAAGGTGAGCGATATCGACCGCACCCGAATGGGACTTACTGTTAAAACAGGAACACGTACAGCTGCGCCTGTGCCAAGTACGAGTCCTGTGGGAACAATCGACTTTTCGGTACGATTGCAACACACCATTCACTTTTACGACGAAGCTTCAGCTCGCAGTAAAGCTAAACCTGAAGGGGTGCATGGATGCGAAATATATATGAAGGTGGATGGTGAAACACCTAAAGATATATCGGAATTAAACTATGTAGCTACCGACACAGCCACACCTTATGTTGTGAAATTTGATGGTAGCAAAGCAGGTAAAATGGTTTATTATTGGTTACGATGGGTAAATACCCGAGGCGAATGTGGCCCTTGGAGCATTACTTTAAATGCCATGATTATGGGCTAAGAATTTTTTGATTGTGTTGATAAAAAAACACGATATTTTCGATAAACTTTAGGAAAGCTTAAATACGCAATTACGGGGTCGTATTTTGGCTTTCCGGGTTTTGAAAAAAGAGGAAAAAAGGTATGATTCTATTGAAAATTGAAAAGAATTAATATTTTGTCAACTTAGGAAGCAGATATATATTATAATTTCAACTGAAACAAGCTTATGGAGTTGTTTAAACCTGACAGGTTTTTTGGAAACCTGTCAGGTTTTAACGTAAAATTAAAAATATTATTTTGACGAACTTCCCTGATGTAAAACACCTACAATGGAGTCTTGTATTTAATCCTTGTACTTCGTTTCAAAATGTAAACTCTGCATTATTTTTTTTGTTAAAGCTTAGGATTTAAAAAAATATTTATTATCTTTACGCGTCTAAATTTTTAGTAAAATTATTCCTAAACAATTGATATTTAATAAGCAATTTACAGCATTATGAAAACAAAATTTTTTATAACAGCATTGTTAATTATAATGATTTACAGCTGTACTGATATGTGTAAACTTACGCGGGACGATAAAGATTGGCTTTTAGAAGAATATAAATCTTTAAACTATCTGGAAAATGACAATAAAACTATAAAAGTTGATATTAATAATGAAGTTTCGAGAAGTTGGGGCAGTGAAGGCTGGTGGCCTACAGGTGAAGGAAATGAATGGGGGCGATCAACTATTTACGTACATGATAGTTTGTATATGGTTCAAATATATAGTTATGCGTGTGAAAACAGAGGAGATATCTCTTTGACTCGTACTAATTTTTCAAATCATGTTAAAGGTTTTTTTTACTTTAAAGACTCCCTAACAAATAATACAGAAACTGTTCTGGGTAAAGAATACAAAAACTGTTTTGTATATAAGGATAGCACGTATTTTAAAAACCTGACTTTCGTAAAAAACTATGGAATAGTAAAAATAGAGTTTCGTGACGGATATAAACTTGAATTAATACCTTAAAGCAATGAAAACAAAATTTTTTATAACAGCATTGTTAATTATAATGATTTACAGCTGTACTGATATGTGTAAACTTACGCGTGACGATAAAGACTGGCTTTTAGCAGATTATAAGTCTTTAAACTATCTGGAAAATAATAATAAAACCATAAAGGTTAATATTGATAATAATTTTGGTAACAGTTATGGTAGAGAAGGCTGGTTTCCTTCCGGCGAGGGATGGGAATGGGGAAAATCAACTTTTTATATACGGGATAGTTTGTACTGGATATTTATTAATAGTACTGCATGTGAAAATAGTGGAGCTGTTTCTGTGTATACAAGGAAGAATCTGAATTATTCTTTAGAGCACGTTAGAGGATTTCGTTATTATAAAGACTCCATAACAAACAATACGGTAAATGTTCTGGGCAAAGAATATAAAAATTGTTTTGTATTTAAGGATAGCACATATATTAAAAATCTTACTTTTGTTAAAAGTTACGGAATTGTAAAAATAGAGTTACGTGACGGATATAAACTTGAATTAATACCATAAAGCAATGAAACGAACAAATATATTCATAATATCATTGTTGGTTGCTATAAGTACAATAGCACAAACAACATTAAACTTTCATCCCTTGATCGTTGTCGCGTAGTTGATAAGGTTGTTCAACAGCAACGAAACGCTTTGCCGAACGGGGAGTGAGGGTGCTGAGTAATCATTTAAAAAACCAATAAATATGAGAAACTTAATTTTTATTTACATGATTTTTGTGTCAATACTGATTGTGGCACAAGACTTTGCACCAATCGGTGCCAAATGGTATTATACCGAAAACTTTGCAAGCACTGGTGATAAAGCATACCTGAAAATAGAATCGGTGAAAGACACACTGGTACAGGGGAAAAACTGCATACTATTGCGTAAATCAAAAGTGTTGCAGTGCAGCAACAGAGGTGATACTGAAATAGTGTATTCGCAGGACAGTGCCGTGTATTTTTGGGATAAAGATTTCGACAAGTTCCAAAAACTCTATGATTTTAAAGTTGCAACAGGCGGTTTCTGGACTATACTTATTAAACATGAGCTTTCTAACCCTGACACAATTAAAGTAAAAGTTGATTCTATTACTTCAAAGAGAATACTTAACAAAACATACAAAGTAATGAATGTTTCGTACTACCCGAGTTATTACGGTTCAGAGTATCACTATTCATCTAAAATAGTATATGCGATTGGAGATTTTACATATCTTTTTAATTTTTATCCCTATTGGTCGGGGGTGTGTGACTTTAATTATTCAGGTGGACTACGTTGTTATGAAGACTCCGAATTTGGCTATTATTCAACTGGGATTGCGGACTCTTGCACTTATACATACAAATGGACAAGTATTAAAAGTATTAAAGACAATCAGTTAAAGTTCGATTTAGGTCCTAACCCAACTAAAGGGGTGATTAAAATTAGCTGTTACGACAATATAAATTATAAAATTTGCCTACTTGACAATTTAGGGAGATTAATTAAAACTGGTAATTTCCAAAAAGAAACTAATTTAGACATTTCGTCTTATCCTAATGGAATGTATTTCATTTTAATTCAAGACGACAAAGGAATGACAAACAACACGAAAATAATGAAAATTTAACATCACTTGTCCAGCCGCATATGTAATTGATTAAATGTACAAATGGTTGGCTTTGCTCGTGGGTGGGATTTTCTTTTTAATCCCACCCGTTGTACTATACCCCGAAAGCTTTCGGGGTATTAATCCGATAAACAAATTTGTTATAAGAACGCATTACAAATGCTAAGAATACAAGAGTTGGGATTGCAATTTTTCGCAAGCTCAAGTCCGTTGGTTCCCAACAACAGCGACCCGAATTATCCTACAAAAGAATAAATTTATATCCGGGAGGACAGGGGTATTTTAAATGATGGAATTATTATTGATTCTGGGGCTGTATTTGAAGTAGAAAACAAATTCTGTGGAAATTAAATTTAATTATAAAATTATGAAAAAATTCAGGTTTAAATCACTCTTGCTTTTTGTTTTTATTATTTCTACATTTTCCAGTTGTTATGAAAACTGTCCTGCCTTTCCTGAAAGCTTAACCCATTATTTTCCATATTCAACAGGTCAGCTTATTAAATTTGAAAATGAAAAAAATGATACAATATTTTTTTCAGTTGACGGCTGTTCAACTTCAAAAGATTATTCAAGATATATTTTTTCAAAGGAAATTTGCATAGCTGAATATACTGTTTTGCTTGTAAATAATAATTATTCGTCTATTCAATTAACTGTTTTGGCTGATGACGAAGGAGTTTTATTGAATATCCAATTTATGCAAGCTCATGGATTGGATTTCTTCGAAACAAAAGTAAATGGTGTTAATCCTTTTTTGGAAAAAAGCAATCAAATTTTTGGAAAAACACTTACACTAACATTAGACAAATCATACCATGTCTCAAATGTAAAAATTGAGATAAATAAAGGTATAGTGCAGTTTACTGATATTAATACGAATAGTGTCTGGCATTTAATAGAATAAAACCTGTCCAGCAGCATCTGTAATTGATTAAATGTACAAATGGTAGGCGTTGCTCGTGGGTGGGATTTTCTTTTTAATCCCACCCGTTGTACTATAAGAATTTTTAATCCGATAAACAAATTTGTTATAAGAACGCATTACAATCCCGAAAACTATCGGGAAAGAATACA
>CAMBSB010000170.1 GCA_945870155.1 Paludibacter jiangxiensis
TCTGAGTTTGGCGCCGATGCTGTGGTTTCGGCTCCCCCTTATTATTACGCTACAGCCCAAGCTGAATTGGTTGATTTTTACAATGTGTTGATTCCACAATTGCCACTGCCGATATTCCTTTACAATATGCCGACGCATACAAAAACATCATTTGCACCATCAACGATACGAAAAATCGCTGAAAATCCGAAAGTAATTGGGTTCAAAGATAGTTCGGCAAGTGGTGGTTATTTTCAGTCGGTGATGCACGAGTTCCACGACCGACCCGATTTTGCGCTGTTTGTTGGACCCGAAGAAATGATGGCCGAATCGGTACTGATGGGTGCACATGGCGGTGTAAATGGCGGTGCAAATATGTTTCCAAAATTATATGTAGAACTTTATAATGCGGCAGTTGCCAAAGACATTGAAAAAGTACACGAACTACATGCCAAAGTAATGCAAATCAGTTCAACTATTTACACGGTTGGCAGCTACGGTTCAAGTTATTTGCAAGGTGTAAAAGCCGGATTAAATGTATTGGGCATTTGCAGCGATGTGCTAGCTACACCGTTTACAAAGTTTGATGATCAAAACAAAGATAAGATACGTGAAGCGATTAAAAACCTAAGATTTTAAACTTTATATGATAATCTAATATCTTGGTTCTTGACTCTATTTTAAAATGAAAAACTCAAAATACTATCCTTGGTTTGTTGTCATTTTGCTGTGGTTTGTAGCTTTGCTCAATTACCTCGACCGGCAAATGCTCTCCACCATGAAGCCGTCGATGATGGCAGACATAAATGAATTGGTGTCGGCCGAAAATTTTGGGCGGCTGATGGCTGTGTTTCTGTGGATTTATGCTTTTATGAGTCCTGTTTCGGGCATTATTGCTGATCGCGTGAATCGTAAATGGCTTATTGTAGGTAGTTTGTTTGTATGGTCGGGCGTTACTCTAATGATGGGCTATGCCGAAACCTATAATGAGCTGTATTGGCTGCGAGCCATTATGGGTGTGAGTGAGGCGTTTTATATTCCGGCAGGCTTGTCGCTAATTGCCGATTATCACGATGGAAAAACGCGCTCCATTGCCATAGGCATTCATACCACAGGAATTTATCTTGGACAGGCTTTTGGTGGTTTTGGTGCAACCATTGCCGATAATTTCTCGTGGCAATCCACCTTTCACGGGTTTGGTTTGTTGGGTGTAATTTACAGTTTTGTATTAATATTTTTTCTTAAAGAAAAGAAGGGTTACAACACCACGACAGCCAAACAAAGTTCGTTGTTGAAGGAATTTTCAAGTTCGTTTAAAGGTGTGGGAATGCTGCTCGGCAACATATCGTTTTGGGTCATTTTATTCTATTTTTCGGCGCCAAGTCTGCCGGGTTGGGCAACTAAAAACTGGCTACCAACTTTACTTTCGGAAACACTTCATCTGGAAATGGCCGAAGCCGGTCCGCTGGCTACCATAACCATGGCTATGGCTTCGTTTGTGGGTGTGTTGATAGGTGGAGTTTTGTCCGACAAGTGGGTGCAGAAAAATCTTAAAGGTCGAATTTACACCGGAGTTATCGGATTGTCGCTTACTATTCCCGCGTTACTGCTTTTGGGTTACGGACATAGTTTTGCAATGGTATTGGGTGGTGCGCTTTGCTTCGGACTTGGTTTTGGAATTTTCGATGTGAACAATATGCCTATTCTTTGTCAGTTTGTGTCGCCCCGCTACCGTGCAACCGGCTATGGATTGATGAATTTAGTTGGCATTTCGTCGGGTGCTGTCATTACCAATTTTCTAGGCAAATCGGCCGATGCGGGAAGTTTAAACAGCGATTTTGCTTATTTGGGAGTTGTCGTAATTGTTGCAATAATTTTACAGTTGGTAGTGCTAAAACCCAAAACGATGAATATGATTGAATAAGTACAAAACAACTAATTCAACGTCATTATTTTTACTTACTTAATCAACTAAATATGCGCCATAAATCATTCTTGTTTTCGGCTTTAGCCATTATTTTTACACTAAACATTTCTTTTGCTCAAAAACCAATTGCTCCCACCGAACGAATTTATCTTTCCGGTCGCGGGTCGGACGATATGGTGCAATGGGATTTCTTTTGTACCGAAGGCATGAATTCGGGTAAATGGACTAAAATAGGTGTGCCATCGTGTTGGGAATTACAGGGTTTTGGCGAATACCAATATGGAATGCGGTGGTATGGTAAAGCCTTTCCGGAAGGTGTTGCCGCTGAAAAAGGTATGTATAAATACGAATTTGAAGTGCCCGAATCATGGAGAGGAAAACAGATTTTTATTGTTTTTGAAGCTTCGATGACCGATACAGAAGTGAAAATAAACGGACAAAAAGCGGGCGAAGTCCATCAGGGAGCATTCTATCGTTTCTCGTACGATATTGGCCGTCGATTGAAATTTGGCAAAAAGAATCTGCTAGAGGTAACCGTAAGCAAAGAAAGTACCAATGCCGGTGTGAATCTGGCTGAGCGCCGTGCCGATTATTGGAACTTTGGTGGTATATTCAGACCAGTTTTTCTTGAAGTAAAACCTTCAACTCACATTGCACAACTCATTATTGATGCAAAAGCTGATGGAACTTACAATGCCAATTATTACCTGAATCGGGCACTTGAAGGTGCAAGCATCAAAACCATTGTATTGGATAGCAAGGGAAACAAAGTGAGCGAAAACCTGAGTCCGATTAAAGCTGCTGCGGATTGGAGCAAAGTTGTGTTCAGTGTAAAAAATCCTATGTTGTGGACGGCCGAAACTCCCAAACTATACACTGCTCAGGTTTCTTTAGTGACTAATGACGGAACTGTATTGCATAGCGTTACCGAAAAATTCGGATTCCGTACTGTGGAAGTTCGACTATCTGATGGTCTTTATATTAACGGAACAAAAATATTAATTAAAGGCGTAAATCGCCATAGTTTTCGTCCCGAAACAGGCCGCACACTCTCCAAAGCCAAAAATATCGAAGACGTATTGCTTATCAAAAGCATGAATATGAATGCGGTGCGTTTATCACATTATCCTGCCGATCCTGAGTTTCTGGATGCCTGCGACTCGCTGGGACTCTATGTTGAAAATGAATTGGCGGGTTGGCATGGGAAATACGATACCCCAACGGGAATTAAACTCGTTAAAGAAATGGTAGAGCGCGATGTAAATCATCCTTCGGTTATTTGGTGGAGCAATGGAAATGAAAAAGGATGGAACACCGAACTCGATGGCGAATTTCATAAATACGATTTACAAAAACGTCCGGTTATTCATCCGCAGGGAAATTTTGGTGGCTTCGAAACCATGCACTATCGCTCGTATGGCGAAACTCAGGAACATCTTCGCAAACCCGAAATTTTTTTGCCTACCGAAATTTTACACGGTTTATATGATGGTGGACACGGAGCCGGATTGTACGATTATTGGGAAATGATGCGCAAACATCCACGCTGTGCAGGTGGTTTCCTTTGGGTATTGGCGGATGAAGGCGTGAAACGCGTGGATATGAACGGAATGATTGACAATCAGGGCAACTGGGGAGCCGATGGAATTGTTGGGCCACACTTCGAGAAAGAAGGAAGTTATTATACCGTAAAACAAATTTGGTCGCCCGTTCAGGTGATGGAAAAAAGTATTGATCGTAGCTTTAATGGCATTTTTACGATTGAAAACCGCTACGATTTCCTGAATACAAACACCTGTAAATTTGTTTGGAAACAGGTGAAATTTCCATCGTCGAACGACGAAAAAGGAAAAATTCAAATATTAAAACAAGGAGAAATTAAGGGTTTAGACATTCCTGCTCACACTTCAGGAAAATTAAATCTAAACGCCGGCATTGACCCACAAACTGATGCATTGTACTTAAGTGCCATTGATTATCGTGGCGAAGAATTGTGGCGCTGGTCATTTAAAATACCAGTTCAGACAGCAACTCAAAATATCCAAACAGGTTCGACACCGACTCTGGGTACAACAACAGAATCGCTGACTGTAAATGCAGGAACTACAAAATTCACCTTCAGTCAGAAAGACGGAGAATTAAAAGAAGTATCGGTGAATGGCAAAAAAATCAGTTTCGCCAACGGCCCGCGATTTATTGCTGCCCGTCGTGCAGACCGCTCGCTCGACCAGTTTTACAACCATGATGATGAAGCCGCTAAAAGTAAAGACCGTACGTACACTGAGTTTACCGACGCTGCCGTATTCACAGGTTTTGAAACCAGAGAAGATGGCAAAAACCTCGTAATCACTGCCAATTACAAATTGGGGAATCTGGATAAAGCACAATGGACAATTGCGCCTGATGGTACTGTAGCGCTTGATTACAGCTACAATTTCAGTGCGGTGGTGGATTTAATGGGCGTAAAATTTGATTATCCCGAGGACAAAGTACAAAGCAAACGCTGGTTGGGTGACGGGCCTTATCGTGTTTGGCAAAACCGCTTGCATGGAACTGTTTATGATGTTTGGACAAATGATTATAATGACCCAATTCCGGGCGAATCGTTTATTTATCCGGAGTTTAAAGGTTATTTTGCCAACGTGAGTTGGATGAATCTAAAAACCACGGAAGGCGAAATCAGCATTACTAACGAGACTCCAAATTCTTATGTGGGCATTTACGAACCGCGTGATGGTCGGGATAAATTGCTCTACACACTGCCAAAGAGTGGAATTTCCATTCTAAATGTGATTCCTGCTGTACGAAACAAGGTAAATTCTACAGATTTAAACGGCCCTTCGGCGCAACCAAAATGGGTGGATGGGGTTTATAATGGACGGATAATAATTAAGATGACCCCTAACCCCTGAAGGGGAAAAAGAAATATTACTAATGATTTATATCAAAAAAAACATACTTAACAAAGCTAACTTCAATTCCCCTTTATGGGTTAGGGGTTCTTTCAAACTCCCCTTTAGGGGTTGGGGGTTCTTTTTGTTGTTCGTATCATTATTTTCTTTTTCCCAACCCACTCTTCTCGAGAACTTCAACAATCCGCCAGATGAAGCCAAACCCTGGACTTTCTGGTATTGGATGCACGGAGCTGTTTCAAAAGATGGCATTCGTACCGACCTGAAAGCGATGCACGAAATCGGATTGGGTGGAGCTTATCTTATGCCAATTCGGGGTATTGAAGGTTCGAAATATCCAAGTTCGGTCAACCAGCTTACGCCCGAATGGTGGGAAATGGTGCGTTACAGTTTTCAAATTGCCGACAGTTTAGGCTTGAAAATGGGCATGCACATCAGCGACGGCTTTGCTTTGGCCGGAGGACCGTGGATTACACCAAAAGAATCCATGCAAAAAGTGGTTTTTATCGATACCATTATAAAAGGTGGAAACATTAAAAACTTAAAACTTCAACAACCTGAAACTATTCAAAATTATTACGAAGACATTGCAATTTATGCTTTGGCTGTAAAAAACAAAGAGCCAAAATTGAGGTGCAGTATTAAATTAGTAACCGATACTGCTGAAACAATACTTTTCCCCTCTCCTCAAGGAGAGGGGTTAGGGGTGAGGTCCGAAAAGCCATGTTTTATTCAATACACTTACAACAACCCATTTACATTACGAAGTATCGAAATTACGCCAGCCGGAAATAACATTCAATCGCAACGATTGAAAATTCTTTCGAGTAATGATGGTGTGAACTACATTGAAATAAAACAACTCACACCTCCTCGTCAAGGATGGCAAAATACAGGTTTCAATACTACTTTTTCAGTTCAACCCACCAAAGCAAAGTATTTTCAGTTGGCGTGGTCTCCCGAAGGCTCCGAACCCGGAAGCGAAGAACTTGATGCCGCCAAATGGAAACCAACCCTGAAAATCAAAGCCATTAAACTAAGTTCAGAAGCCAAGATAAATGGCTGGGAAGGCAAAGCAGGACTTGTTTGGCGTATAGCCGAAAATATATGTGAAAGCGAAATTTCATCAGCAGATTGTACTCCTGTGAACAAGATTATCAACCTGACTGCCTTTTTCAAGAACGAACAACTTACTTGCAAATTGCCAAAAGGAAACTGGCGTATTTTGCGCATGGGACATACAACAACCGGACATACCAATGCCACCGGCGGTGGTGGAAAAGGATTGGAATGTGATAAATTTTCGAAAACGGCTGTTCAAAAACAGTTCGACAATTGGTTTGGTGCTGCTTTTGTAAAAACCGATTCGGTTTTGGTACGACGCGTACTGAAATTTATGCATATTGATAGTTGGGAATGTGGCAGTCAAAACTGGAGTGATAATTTTGCGAGTGAATTCCGTGTTCGTCGTGGTTACGATTTAATGCCTTATATGCCTTTATTGGCAGGTTATCCTATCGAAAGTGCACAGAAATCGGAACAGGTTTTACGCGATGTGTGCATTACGATTTCGGAGTTGGTGAATGCTGTGTTTTTCAAAGTAATGGGAAGGAATGCCAAAGCTTATGGTTGCGAAACTTCAGCGGAATGCATCGCGCCAACTTTTGTGAGCGACGGACTAAAACATTTCGCAAAAGTGGACAGACCTATGGGCGAGTTTTGGCTCAACAGTCCTACGCACGATAAACCCAACGACATGCTCGATGCCATAAGTGCAGCACATATTTATGGTAAAAACATTATTCAGGCCGAAGGTTTTACGCAGCTGCGCACCAACTGGAACGAAGATCCTGCCATGCTGAAACCGCTGCTCGACCGAAATTTTGCATTGGGAATCAATAAACTATTTTTTCATGTTTTTGTACACAATCCATATACAGACAAGGCTCCCGGAACAACGCTCGATGGCATTGGACTGTATTTTCAGCGCGACCAAACCTGGTGGAAGCCAGGAAAAGCATTTGTGGATTATATTAGTCGCTGTCAGTCTATGTTGCAATACGGAAAACCGGTGGTGGATTTTGCCGTTTTTACAGGAGAGGAAATTCCAAGTCGTGCTTTAACTCCCGACAAACTTGTGCCTCTTTTGCCCGGAATTGTTGGAAAAGAGCGAGTCGAAAGTGAACAAAAACGGTTGGCAAATATCGGTCAACCAATGCGCGAAATGCCTGCAGGAGTTAATCATTCAGCCAATATTCTGAAAGCTGAAGATTGGATAAATCCGCTCAATGGTTATGCTTACGATTCGTTTAATAAAGATGCGCTTTTACAGGCAAAAGCAGAAAACGGGAAAATGGTTTTGCCCAGCGGTACTGCCTATAGTACTGTTATTATTCCCCATGCAGCCAAATTATCAAAGGATGTTGAATCTAAAATTGCACAATTAAAACAGTCGGGCGTAAGTATTCCTGAATTACCGGTTCTTAACGGGCTGAACATTGAACCTGATATTATTTTACCTCCAAACATTGCGTGGACACACAGAAGAAGTGAAAATACGGATATTTATTTTATTACAAATCAACAAAATACGACTCAATCTTTTGGTGTATCTTTCAGAAACCAAAGAGGAATTCCACAACTATGGAATCCTGTAAATGGCGAAATCTCTATTCCGGCGAGATGTCAGCAAAGCAAAGACAGAGTTCATATTTCGATAGATCTTTATCCTTACGAATCTGTTTTTATTGTTTTTGGACAAAAAGCACCTTTAAATCATACAAATCAACTGCAAGCCATGAACAGTTATTTGACTCGAGACATCAAATTTAACTGGAAAATCAATTTTCAAAACAACAAACAAAATATTGAAACCGAAACGCTTTTCGACTGGAGCAAAAGCGAAAATCCATTTATTAAATACTATTCGGGCACTGCAGTTTACCAAAGCAATTTTGTGTGGAGCGATAACCAAACAAATGTTTGGATAGATTTAGGAAAAGTCAGCAACCTTGCCATGGTTCGGCTTAACGGCATAGATTGTGGCACTGCATGGACAGCTCCTTACGAAGTGAATATTACTAAAGCATTAAAAAAAGGCACCAACTCACTCGAAATTGAAGTCACAAACACTTGGGCAAATGCCATAAATGGTTGGGATAACGGAATGCCACCTTTTGCCGGAATATGGACTGATGGGAAGTACCGAATGAAAGAAAATAAATTGCTAGAAGCGGGATTATTGGGGCCGGTTAAAATCATTCGGAAATAAAAAAACATAATATTTTATGGATATACCCCAATAATATTATAATATATTTTGGTTATATCCCAATATTATTATACTTTTGCGCAAAATTTCATTCGTATGAGCATAACAAGAGAATTAGAACAGGTAATAACCAATCGGCTTTTTAAAAAGAAAGCCATTGTTGTAATTGGCCCACGTCAGGTTGGAAAAACAACCCTCTTACATTTGGTTTCAGAAAAACTGAATAAAAAACTGTTATTTCTGAATTGCGATGAACCCGACATTAGGAAAAATCTTGAACTTCCATCTTCGACCCAATTAAAAGCGTTGATAGGAAGTGCTGAACTTATACTAATAGATGAAGCGCAACGTGTTAAAGATATTGGCATTACCCTTAAATTGTTAATTGATAATCTGCCCGACAAGCAGGTAATTGTTACCGGTTCATCAGCTTTAGATCTTTCAAATTCGATAAACGAACCATTAACAGGCAGGAAGTTTGAATATAAAATGTTTCCATTTTCGGTTTCGGAGTTAATTGATGCCAATGGATTAATAACCGAAAAACGATTGTTGGAACATCGTATGATTTATGGAATGTATCCGGATGTGGTAAATAATCAGGGCGAAGAACGCGAAGTGCTGCTTAATATCGTTTCCAGTTATCTGTACAAAGATATTTTTGATTTTCAGGATATTCGAAAACCTGAAGTTATCGAAAAACTCTTACAGGCTTTAGCCTTGCAAATAGGTAGCGAATTGTCAATCAATGAGTTGTCGCAGCTTGTTGGTGTTGATAATTCAACGGTTTTACGCTATATTGATTTGTTGGAAAAATCGTATGTAATTTTCCATTTGCGATCTTTCAGTCGAAATGTCAGAAATGAACTAAAAAAAAGCAGAAAAATCTATTTTTACGACAATGGTGTTCGTAATGCTCTTATCTCAAATCTCAATCCATTAGATTTACGAACGGATGTGGGTGCTTTGTGGGAGAATTTCCTGATTAGCGAACGCATGAAACGTAGTAATTACGATATTAATTATGCTAATTGCTATTTTTGGAGAACTACTCAGCAACAAGAACTTGATTACATTGAAGATAAAGATGGATTGTTAAATTGTTTTGAATTTAAATGGAATACGACAAAGAAAGCAAAACTATCAACTACATTTTCAACGAATTACCCGAATTCAGTTTTCAAGCTAATAAACAAAGATAATTATTTGGAATTTATAGGAAAACAATAAATCATGAATTGCACAAAACTTAGAAAACGCTATTCTATTTCTATTTTACTTGCATTATCGTTAATTGTTAACGCTACTGAACCCAATTTCACTTGGACTTCTCCATCACTGAATTCGTCCGAATCGATGCCTTGTGGCGGTGGCGATGTGGGTATGAATGTGTGGGTGGAAAATGGCGATGTGCTTTTTTATGTTGCTAAAAGTGGCGCTTTCGACGAAAATAATACCTTGCTGAAACAGGCTCGGTTTCGTATTCGCCTCACTCCGAACCCATTTCTAAATGCTGCAAATTTTAAACAGACGCTTAAACTTAATGATGGTTATGTTGAAATTTCGGCAAATGGCACAAATATTCAACTTTGGGCTGATGTTTTGAAGCCGGTAATACATGTAGAAATTAAAAATATAAAAGCCATTTCTAGCGAAATTCATTACGAAAACTGGCGCTACGATGATAGGTTAATTCGGAAGGGCGAAGCAGACCAAGGTTCGTACAAATGGGCGCAACCTTCGGGATTGGTTACGCGGAGAGATTCAATTTTGGCTGAAGGAAATTCGATTACTTTTTTTCACAGGAATCCCGAAAAAACAATTTTTGATGTCACTGTGGCACAACAAGGTCTCGATGGCGTGAAGTCAGAAATGTACAATCCACTTGCAAACCTTACTTCGGGAGGGCGACTTTGGGGCGATAATTTGGTTTTTAAAGGTATAGAAAAAGGCATTTATGCCGATACTGATTTTCAGGCTTGGGTTTTTAAAAGTAAGAAACCAACAAAAAATCAGATGTTTAATATTGCACTCGAAACATCACAAACCAACAATATTTCCGACTGGCAAAAATCTCTAAATAAAACAATTTTAGCAATAAACCCAAAAACCGACCGGAAACAAAGCATAGCGTGGTGGAATGCTTTCTGGAAGCGCAGTTTTATTCATATCGAAGGTGAAGCGACAAATCTTTCGCGCAACTATACGCTCTTTCGGTATATGTTGGGTTGTAATGCGTTCAGCGATTGGCCTACGCGTTTTAATGGCGGACTGTTTACTTTCGATCCTGTTTTTGTGAATCCGACAATGAAATTTACACCCGATTATCGTCGTTGGACGGGTGGAACATTTACGGCGCAAAATCAGCGGTTGGTTTATTGGCCAATGCTGAAAAGTGGCGATTTCGATGCGATGATTCCACAATTTGAATTCTACAATCGCATTTTGAAAAATGCCGAGTTACGCTCCAAAACTTATTGGAATCACGGTGGAGCTTGTTTTGCGGAGCAAATTGAGAATTTTGGTTTGCCCAACCCGAGCGAATACGGTTGGAAACGACCCGAATATTTTGATAAAGGTTTGGAATACAATGCGTGGCTTGAATATCAGTGGGATACAGCGCTGGAATTTTGCCTTATGATTTTAGAAACAAAAACCTACAACAATGCGGATATTTCAAAATATAAACCATTGATTGAAAGCTGTGTGCAGTTTTTCGACGAACATTATCGCTATTTGGCAAAACTGCGTGGAAGAAAAGAACTCGATGGCGATGCTAAATTGATTTTGTTCCCGGGTTCCGCTTGCGAGACTTATAAAATGGCCAACAACCCTTCAAGTACAATAGCTGCACTCAAAACCGTTCTGAAATCGTTGGGAAATGATTCGTTGTTGAAATTTATTCCTGAAATTCCACTTCGTACCGTAAATGGCAAAACAATGATTTCTCCCGCCAAAACGTGGGAACGGGTGAATAATGTGGAATCGCCACAACTTTATCCGGTTTTTCCGTGGCGAATGTACGGAGTTGGAAAAGACAGTTTGGAAATTGCCCGAAATACCTATTTTTACGATACCGATGCACTGAAATTTCGCAGTTCTATGGGTTGGAAGCAGGATAATATCTTTGCAGCTTGCCTTGGATTGACCGACGAAGCAAAACGACTGAACTCCCTCAAACTTGCCGATGGACCTTATCGCTTTCCGGCATTCTGGGGACC
>CAMBSB010000171.1 GCA_945870155.1 Paludibacter jiangxiensis
GTTTTAAATCAATTTATATTCAACATTACGCCAAAATTGTTTTTTGGAGATAAAAAATGGTATTTATATACAAATTTGAATTACAGAAATTTTCCCGATTATTATTATGGTATTTCGGCCAATAGTACAAATTTAAAGCAAGCTTATACAGCAAAAATTTTCAGCTTAAATATTCAGCCTCAATATGCCCTTACAAAAAATATCTATTTGGGCTGTTTGTTAAATGTTCGTTTCGAAAATGCTTTGGTTGATTCCACTTTTAATATCAACAAATCCAAAATTGAGCCTTATGGTTTCGCGGGTTGGCAAGCGTATAAACAAACAAGTTTTGGAGCAGTTGCAAGCTATGATAGTAGGGATAATCAGTTTTATCCCACTAAAGGAATTTTTGCAAAGACTATGGTCAGCGCCTCTATTTCAGATTTTTTTAGCGATTATTCAGCACAGGAAGTAACGCTCGATTTCAGACAATATATTCCTGTTTATAAATCTCATATATTGGCTTGGCAGGCATTGTTTTCAGGAGTTTTCAGCAAATCGGAAATTCCTTTTCAGCTATTACCTACCTTGGGCGGACGCGATTTAATGCGTGGTTTCCGGCAAGGAATGTATAGGGAAAATGGCATGTTTCTTTTACAAACTGAATATCGCTTGCCCATATATAAACGTTTGAAAGGGGCTATATTTTGCTCAGCAGGTGATGTATTTAACGAGAATGCCTATTTGTCAGGCAAACTAAAAATTGCTTATGGCGCCGGACTTAGATACAGATTAAATGATGCACGTGTACATTTGCGTTTCGACTTAGCAAAAAATAATTATGGCGATAAACTTCAGTTTTATATAACTGCCACTGAGGCGTTTTAATATCATGATGACCAAGCTCCGACTCGGTCATACTAAACTTTGAAGTTTGGAGTTTGAAGTTTCGTGTTCGGGATGTCAGAATTCCGATTCTGTCAAACTAAAGTTTGGAGTTTGATGTTCTATTTTTCAAAATACTTGGTCTTTAAGCCCCATTTGAGGGTTGGGGGTATTGATGTTTCGTATTCTCTTTTTCAAAATACTTGGTCTTTAAGCCCCATTTGGGGGTTGGGGGTATTGATGTTTCGTATTCTCTTTTTCAAAACACTTGGTCTTTAAGCCCCATTTGGGGGTTGGGTGTATTGATGTTTCGTATTCTATTTTTAAAAAATACTTGGTCTTTAAGCCCCCATTTGGGGGTTGGGGTATTGATGTTTCGTATTCTATTTTTCAAAATACTTGGTCTTTAAGCCCCCATTTGGGGGTTGGGGTATTGATGTTTCGTATTCTCTTTTTCAAATACTTGGTCTTTAAGCCCCCATTTGGGGGTTGGGGGTCTCAAAATCTAATCATTATGACAATCATTCTATTTGGCCCTCCGGGTTGTGGTAAAGGTACTCAAAGTGCTTTAATTGCAGATAAATACAAGTTGAAACACATTTCAACAGGCGATATTTTGCGTAACGAAATGGAATTGAAAACCGAACTGGGTTTGGCTGCAAAAAGCTATGTTGCCGGTGGTAAATTAGTGCCCGATGATGTAATTATTGATATGTTGATGCAAGCAATTAAAACCATAGAAATCAACCAGAATGGTTTTTTATTGGATGGATTTCCCCGGACAATAGCTCAGGCTGAAGCACTTGAAATGAAACTTGCCGAAAGAAACAAGCAAACTAATTTGCTGATTGACATGCAAGTAAATGAAGAAGAATTAGTTAAGAGAATGCTGATACGTGGAGAACTGACCGGAAGAACAGATGATAATGCCGAAACAATTAAAAAAAGATTACAAGTGTACTCCGAACTAACTTATCCTGTTAAAACATATTATCAAAATTTAAATAAATGTGTATCAATTAATGGCTTAGGTGAAATTAATGAGATATTTAAAACTATTTGCACCGAGATTGACAAACACACCAAATGAATTATTGTAAATTAAAGTCGGTTGTAATAGTATTAATTTGTACAATCAGCTTTACACATATTTATACTCAAAATGCTTGGCCATCAAAATCTTGGGCAAATGCGACTAATCTTTCCACCATTCTACCTACATCGGTAGTTGAATTAAGTGGATTGTACTGGAATAATGAGTTAAAACGATTGTTGACAGTGGGCGATGCAGGATATTTTGCTGCTTTACAATATAATAGCGCCACAAACCAATTCTCATTACTTGGCTCAGTAAAAAATTCGGATGGTCCCGAAGGTATAACTCAGGTAAACACTTCGGGAAATGAGTTTTACACTATAGATGAAAACGCTTACGAAATCAGAAAATACTCTTTCAATACAAATTTCACAAGCCTTAGCAAACTCAAAAGCTGGAACTTATTGATAGCTCCTTCACCCATGACCAATACCGACAATACCGGTCCAGAGGGAATCGCTTTTGTTCCCGATTCTTATTTGCAAAAAATAGCATTTATAAGTTCTGTTACCGGACAAGTTTATACTTCCTCCAAAGGTATGGGAGGATTATTGTTCTTAGCACATCAGAATGGTGGCTACGTGTGGGTGTATGATGTTAATCCCAATGTAAGCAACGATTTTTTATTTGTAGGTAAATACAAAACCAATAGGAGTGAAAGTTGCGATTTGGCTTTCGATAATTCAACCGGACTAATGTATGTTTTGCATAATATTGACGATAATTACCTCGAAGTTACCGATTTAAAATCATCACTGTATTATGGTGAATATAAAATGAATTTTGTAAACGAATACCTGATTCCGAACCCAAGCGGTACAGCTAATGTAGAAGGATTTACTCTTTCTCCAAAATATCCACAAGAAAATACTTTAGGTGCATGGCTTTGCCGCGATGTTACTAAAACTTCCGAAGTGGCAGATGCTTTGCGTTGGTTTACTCCTTTCGCCGCCGATGGAACAAATCTGCAAACTGGCATATTACAACTTCAGGCAAATACAAATCAAAATTTCAGACTTTTCAAAAAAAATAATTCAATTATTTTAGAGGAACAAAATAGCTCGAATACTTGTTGTGATTTATATATTTACAACACGACTGGCTGTGAGATTTTCAGCTCAATGGCAGTAAAACTGCCCCACACTATTTCAACCCAAAAATTCAATTCAGGTATTTACCTAATGAAAATTTCAAGTAGAACCAACTCTCCGGTCATCTTTAAATTTTCACATTAAACGTCAGAAATTTGGTTTTTATTAGCCAAAGATGCAAAAAAATTAAACTTATCAAAAGGTGTTTATATTCTGAAAGTGGACAATAACACATCGAAAATTATGCTGAAATAAGCATAAACATGGATATTTTAGACAATATTTGTGGGTTTTATAATTAAATTCTTATTTATTGTCTAAAATATCAAATTTTATTCAGATTTGTATTATATTTGTCATGTAAAAAAATTACTATTCACTTTTAAACTCAAATATATTATGAAACAGAAATTACCTTTTTTATTAGCAATTATATTATTGCTATCCATGTCGCATTTAAATGCTCAGGTTCGTATTACCGAAGTTATGTCAGGTGCAGGTGGAACTGCTTCAACTGTTGGAGATAAAGATTGGTTTGAATTAACTAACCTTGGAAGTGTTGCTGTGGATATTACAGGATGGAAAGTGGACGATAATAGTTTTGATAAAACTAAAGCATTTGTATTAAATGGTGTAACATCTATACCAGCCGGTAAAAGTGTGATATTTATAGAATCATCTGCACCAACAACAGACATTCCTGCGCTAAAAGCATTTTGGGGTTCAAGTATGGACAATGTGGCTGTAGGATCGTACACAGGTTCCTCAATTTCACTTTCAGGAACAAATGGTGATGGTGTAATTCTTTTCGACAATAATGAAGCCGAGGTTACACGTTTAAGTTTTGGTGCAGCTACAACAGGTTCGTCATTTTACTGGATTTATAATGCTTCGGGTGTTATGACAAGTACTGCAACCGGAATTGTAAGTACAGTGGGAACAATTAATGGCACAATAAGCAATCAGGTTACTTTAACTTCAGCGAATTCCTTAACCGTTTATAATATAGGTTCACCCGGCACAGCTGTGGTCTATCCTTTAGGTGCAGGTGTAAATACTCCTTATTATAAAAACTGGTTTATTTCGGGCAATAAATTAAAGTTCGATGTTATGCCAACTACCGATATTGAAATCTTTGCTTTAACCGGAAGTAAATTGGCTGTGTACGATGCAGTAAAAGAAATTGAATTGAAATTAAACAAAGGAATTTATATGCTTAGGGTCGACAACAAGGCTTACAAATTTATGATAAACAAATAAAAATTTTTAGATTAAAATAAAAAAACGCCGGCACAAAAAATTTGTATCGGCGGTTTTTTTATGCCGAAACTTCTATTTAATATATAAATAATCCTTATTATAAAAACTGGTTTATTTCGGGCAATAAATTAAAATTCGATGTTTTACCTACTACCGATATTGAAATTTTTGCTTTAACCGGAAGTAAATTGGCCGTGTACGATGCAGTAAAAGAAATTGAATTAAAATTAAATAAAGGTATTTATATGCTTAGAGTCGACAACAAGGCTTATAAATTTATGATTAGCAAATAAACTTTTTATATTGTATAAAAAACCGCCCTTTCAAAAATTTGAATGGGCGGTTTTTTTATGCTGAAACTTCAATTTAACACATAAATAATTCATTTCCTTGGGTTATCTCAAACATATTTATTACATTTGCAGCCCTTTGTATAAAAAACCACAATTTTGCATTTTTTCTTTTGCTTTGTGGCATTTCTTACAAGTTTAAAAAACAAATGTTTATGATTAAAAATTACTTTTTATCGCTTTTATTACTCCCTGTTTTATTACAAGCCCAACCTGCTACAGGATATTACAATGCCGCTTTAGGGAAAAGTGAAGCTGCACTACGTACGTCTTTAAAAACAATTATCACCAGCGGTCATAGTGTTACTTCGTATGCCGGATTATATACTGCTTATGGTACAACAGATATAAATCCTACGAATGGAAAAATTTGGGATATGTATTCAAATTGTAATTTTACTTATGGTACAGACGAAAATCATGGCGTAAATAGTGTCGAATGTACGAATTACAACCGAGAACACACGACGCCCCAAAGTTGGTTTGGTGAAGCCTCGCCTATGGTTAGTGACCTTTTCAATGTATATCCTACTGACACAAAAGTAAACAGTATTCGATCTAATTATCCTTATGGTGAAGTAGGAACAGCAAGCAATATCACCGGTAATGGAAGTAAACTCGGTTCATCCAACATGGCTAGTTATTCAGGTACTGTGTTTGAACCCATTAATGAGTTTAAAGGAGATTTTGCCAGAACCTTTTTTTATATGGCTACCCGCTATGCAGATGTTTGCCAAAACTGGGGATCGGGTGCAACAGTTCTTTATGGCTCAAATTTGGGATTTTCAAATTATGCAGTTAGCTTGTTTCTTAAATGGACTCGACAGGATCCGGTAAGCACCAAAGAAATATCAAGGAATAATGCATGTCAAGCCGTTCAACACAACCGAAACCCTTTTATTGATTACCCAGATTTGGCAGAATATATTTGGGGAACAAAAAAAGGAACTCCCTGGTCAATAAGCACCGGAATTGATGATTTACACATAGAGTTCTCTATTTATCCTAATCCGGTTCATGATTATTTAAATATAAAATCGGAGGATAAAGATTTGACATATATTATTTACAACCTGAATGGGCAAATTATCATGGAAAATAATTTAGATATCAGCAATAGCATATATACCGGCGAATTAGGTAATGGAATGTATCTGTTGCAGTTAAGTTCAGGCAATAAAAAATCGATACAAAAATTTATCGTCAACAAATAAAATTATCCGCAATACAATTCTAATAAAAAAAAGAGAAATTGCATTTTTTACAAAAGCTTTTCTCTTTTTTTATGATATATTCTACAAGCTTTATGAATAAACTCTTTATTTTATCTCTACAACTCCTACTTTCCTTCACTATTCTTGCTCAAATACCAAGCGGATATTACGATGCTGCTGTGGGGAAAATGAATGCTGAATTAAAAACCTCATTACATTTAAAAATTAAAAACGCTAATGTACCAAGTTATGGCAGCGGTACCGGAAGTACCTGGGCTGCATTTACTAAAACCGATGTACGCCCCGAAGATGGTACAGTCTGGGATATGTATAGCAACAATCATGTGCCTTTTAACGGAAACTCAGCTGCTAGTGGAATGAATATTGAACACTCATTTGCCAAAAGCTGGTGGGGCGATGGTAGACAAGCTGCTCAAGACATTATGCATTTGGCACCTTCAAACAGTACGGCTAATTCGGCAAAAGGCAGCTGGCCCATGGCAGTAGTGGACGGGACAACTTCATTTAGCAATGGCGTTATTAAAGTTGGCAAATCGAGCAGTCGACCCGGGGGCGTAATTGATGCCTGGGAACCTGCGGATGAATATAAAGGCGATTTCTCGCGCGCATATATGTACATGGTAACTGCTTACGAAGATTATGTGAATTATTGGACAGGCAATTCGGTGAATCAACTCGACAACAATACTTACCCTGTTTTTGAACAATGGACTGTGGATTTATTGCTTAAATGGTCCAAACAAGATCCTGTAAGTCAAAAAGAGATAACACGCAACAACGAAGTGTATAAAATTCAGGGAAATCGCAACCCCTATATTGATTTTCCTTTGATGAGTGAATACGTATGGGGAAACCTGAAAACTTTGCCTTTCACGCTCGATGGCAATACCACCAACCCTTACCTTATTTTACCTGCTATAAATACCACGCTTAACTTTGGCAATGTGGCTTACCTGCAAACCGATACCGCTTCGGTATATATCAAAGCGGCTAACCTCACCGGCGATTTGAGTTTTGCTCTTTCAGGAAGCAATGCGGCTTATTTCACACTCACAACTAGCAGCATCACCAAAGCACAGGCCGAGGCCGGATATAAACTTATTATCAATTATAATGCACAAAATTTAGGTGCCAGTACCGCTCAGTTAATTATTTCGGGTGGTGGAATTACTTCAAACTCCCTTACTTTAAATGCGGTAGCTACCGACGACTTTATGGCTTTAGCGGCTACCAATACCACAAGTACTGCCTTTACTGCCAACTGGAGCATCTCTGCCAATGCCACTTCGTACACACTCGATGTTTATGGATTAGTAAGTAGCGGTAGCGGACAAAAAGTGACCCTGCTCGAAGCCGATTTCAATAGCTCAACGCTTCCTTCGGGTTGGGTGTCCGAAAACTATACAGATTTGGCAACATCCGGGGCTTTACGCCTGGCTTCGGGATCTAATCCGGGTAAAATAACAAGCCCGGCTATTAATTTAACACAGGGAGGCAAGCAATTAGTTGTAAGTGCCCGCCAGTATAGCAACGACACAGGAGCACCCTTAACCGCCACGCTCAACAACCTGCCTTTGGCTGTATGGAATACCACGGCCACCAACCAGAATTACACGGTCGATTTGCCTGTTTCTACTGCCAATGCGCTGATATCCTTGTCGGCAGCTTCGGGCCGTAGGGTATATGTCGATAATTTTAAAGTGGAAACGCAGGGTATAACACAAACCAAAGTTTCGGTTAATGGCTATCCTTTGAATGTAGGCAACACGCTTTCGTATCAGGTGAGTGGTTTAGCTACTGATTCTACTTATTATTATACGGTTAGCCCGCAAGGTAATAGCGCGGCTGTGTCCAATAGCATTCAGGTGCATACCTTGTTCAATAGCGGTATTGATCAAACAGCAAACAAACCCTTACATTATATACTTACATCCGATGGCTTGATACTTATTGATTTGCCAACCGCCTCAACCTTAAGTGTTTATAATATTGTGGGTAAACAGCTGCTGGTAAAACAAATAAATAATGCACAGACCGAGCTAAAACTCGATAAAGGTATTTATGTTTTACAATTACAAAACAATCAAAAAAATATAAGTTTTAAAGTGATTTTGTAAAAAAGGGGGTACAGAAAACTTATTAATTTTTAGAATTAAAAATATTTATGTTGAAAAATATATTTCTTGTATTAATATTAAGCAGTTACTGTTTTTTAAGTTTTTCACAAATTCCGGATGGATATTATAATTCGTGTGTCGGAAAAAAAAGAGCTGAGCTAAAAACTTCTTTACACTTAAAAATTAAATCAGCTACAGTATTAAACTATGGTGGTGGTGATGGCAAAACTTGGTCGGGTTTTGCAAAAACCGATGTACGCCCTACCGATGGTAAGGTATGGGATATGTATTCCGATAGTTTGCGGTCTTTTAATGGAACGCTTGCTGTATCGAATATGAATATCGAACATTCTTTTCCTAAAAGCTGGTGGGGAGGTACTGAAACTCAAGCTTACAAGGATTTACATCATTTAAATCCATCGGATGCTACAGCAAATCAACGCAAAAGTAGTTATATGATGGCCGTTATTGATAGTATTCAGACATATTCCAATTCTGTAATAAAAGTAGGTAAAACCAAAAAGAAAGAAGGTATGTTACTTCCTGCCTGGGAGCCTGCCGATTTGTATAAAGGTGATTTTGCAAGGGCGTATATGTACATGGTTACTGCCTACGAAGATTATGCTCCATTATGGACAGGAGATTCCGAAAATCAATTGGATAATAATACCTATCCTGTTTTTGAGAATTGGACAACTGATTTATTACTTGAATGGATAAAAAAAGATCCGGTAAGTCAGAAAGAAATTAATCGAAACAACGAAGTATTTAAAATTCAAGGAAATAGAAATCCATTTATAGATTTTCCAGAAATGGCAGAATATGTTTGGGGGAATAAGTCAACTATTCCATTTACATTAAATGGCGTGGTAGATTATCCTTTTCTTAACTATCCTAACAATAACGATTCGGTAAAAATTGGAAATGTATATTTCCAGAAAAGTGCCAATTTCATTCTTCCTATCAAAGGTATGAATATTAAAAGCAACATCAATTTCACTATTTCAGGAACAAATTCATCAAGTTTTCTACTCGACAAATCTACAATTTCACAAACGGAAGCACAAACTGGAACTAATTTGCTAATTCAGTTCATTGCACAAAACGTAGGCTTTCAAAATGCCTTGTTAACAATCTCTGGAGGTGGAATTCAAACTATAGAAGTGAAACTAAATGCACTTGTAATTGACGAATTTGTGGCTTTACCTGCTACTTACGTAACTTACAATGGCTTTACTGCTAACTGGACAAGAGACAAAAATGCTAGTTCTTATCTGTTAGATGTATTTACATTAAAACCAAACGGACAAATAAACTATAGCACTATTTTAGAAGAAAGCTTTAATTTACCATTACCAAATAATTGGACTAAAGAAGGGTGGACCGATAATTCACTAGCTGGCAATATTAAATTGGGATCGGGAAATACTTATGGTAAATTAACATTACCAACTCTCGATTTATCAAATAATTCTGCTGTTCTCACCATTAGAGCAAAGCAATATTCTAACGATACAGGTGCAAAATTAACTGTCAATTTAAACAGTCAATTTTTATCTGAGCTGACAACTTCCGCAAACTATCAAGATTTTAAGGTTGAAATTCCAAAATCAACAAGTATAAGTTCAATAGCACTTTCAACGATTGTTGGGAAAAGAGTATATATTGATAATTTAAGGCTTGAAAAGGTAATAAACCTACAAACAACTCAATCTGTACTAGACTTTCCAAAGTTAGTTAGTAATTTTATTTCATATTCTGTGTCTGGCTTAAAACCCGACTCAACCTATTATTATACTATTAAACCCAATGTTAGTGGCACTCCTGTTTCGGCACAAATTAAAGTTCGCACAGAGATGAGTAGTAATCAGATTGTGAATAACTTACAAAATATCAAATGGATTAAAACACCCAAAGGAATTACAATTTATAATCCAAAAAAAAATTGTAGTTATGCTATTTACGATGTTAAAGGTAAAACCATCAATACTTTTAAAAATGTAATGTCAGACAGCTTTGACATTAAAATTCCAAGAAAAGGAATTTATTTTATTCAAATAAAACAAAAAGATAAAACTACAAGCTTAAAAATTAACTACTAATTAAAACTTTAACCGTTTTTTAAAAACAGAACTTATACAAAAAGAATTTATAAGGAATGCTTTATCTGAGTTATGTTTCGTAAAACCTAAAATTCAGTTGATTATACTAATTTAATAAATCGATTTTTTCAATTTTAAACGGGTTTTTGTAATTACCCGTACTTTATCAATTAACTCTGACAAAACCCTCAAATTTTCGTATTCAAAAACAATCCTTAACTTTGTACATTGATTTATATCTGGATAAAAAAGTTAAACATATAATACGAACAAAAAAAATTGAGGATTTATGAGAAAAATTGTAGAAAAATATGTGGAATTGCCTAAGTCGGTACGTATGCCTATGTGGCGCGTATGGCATTGGCTTATCAGGAAAATGGATGTAAACGGCAATGCTACTTTTTTAAACTATGGTTATTCGGGCGAAGCGGGAGAGTTTGACCATCTTACATTAAAAGACGAGCACGAATACCACCGATACGCGGTGCAATTATATTGCCATACTACCAGGAACCATGTTTTTGCAGAATCGAATTTATTAGAAGTAGGCTGTGGTCGAGGAGGTGGAGCGGCATTTCTGGCCGAAACCTTTAGACCAGCATCGTATATAGGACTCGATTTAAACTCGGGCACAACAGCTTTTTGCAATAAACGACACAAAGTAGCGGGATTGAGCTTTGTAACCGGCGATGCACAAAATTTACCTTTCGAGAACGAAAGATTTGATGGTGTGGTGAATGTAGAATCGGCCAGATGCTATCCTGATATGAGTCGGTTTTTTAGGGAAGTACATAGGGTTTTAAAATCGACAGGTAAATTTCATTTTGCCGATATGATAAAACCCGACGATTTAGCAACTATAGAAGAAAGACTTGACCATGCCGGCTTTGTGATTGTTGAAAAGAAGGACATTCGCCCGCATGTAGTAAAAGCATTGCATATAGATTCGGCCAACAGAAAAACCGAAATTGACAAAAAAACACCGGGATTTTTGAGGGAAGCTTTTTATGAATTTGCAGGTGTGGAAGGTTCGAACAGATTTAAAATATTCAAAACCGGCGAAATGGGTTATTGGTCGTTTACACTAGTTAAAAAATAGTTTTTGTTTATTGTA
>CAMBSB010000172.1 GCA_945870155.1 Paludibacter jiangxiensis
TTCCCCCTTCGGGGGTTAGGGGGCTGGAATAGGAGCATTTACAATAATAATATGAATAATTCAATTTCAAAAGCATTGCCCGTACTTTTTGGCTTTTTTATCATGGGTTTCTGCGATGTGGTAGGTATTACTTCGTCGCACGTAAAAGCCGATTTTGGTCTGAGCGACACCATGTCCAACATGATTCCAGTGGCTCTCTTTTCCATGTTTTTGTTCTTCTCAGTGCCCACGGGCATATTGATGAACAAAATAGGGCGAAAAAACACAGTGTTGTTAAGCAATGTCATTACCATTGTGGCCATGTTAATTCCACTTATAGCTTACACTTTTACGATGACATTAATTGCTTTTGCGCTGCTGGGAATAGCCAATACCATTTTGCAAGTATCTATCAACCCACTACTTACCAATGTAGTGCAAGGCGATAAATTAACTTCGAGCCTTACGGCCGGACAATTTGTAAAAGCCATTTCATCGTTTGCCGGACCGTTTATTGCAGCTTTTGCAGCCTCCACCTTGGGCAATTGGCAGTATATGTTTCCAATTTATGCAGCTATTTCTGTCAATTCCACCCTTTGGTTGATGCTTACACCTATCGAAGAAAATCAGCCCAAATCCGATGTTAGTTCGTTCAGTAGCGTATTTGCTATACTCAAGGACAAAACTATTTTGCTGTTGTTTTTGGGAATTGTATTTGTGGTAGGTGTGGATGTGGGCATCAATACCGCTGCCCCCAAATTATTAATGGAACGAAGCGGGTTAAGCATGCTCGATGCGGGCTATGGCACCAGTATGTATTTTGCATTTCGTACAGCAGGCGCATTTTTGGGAGCAATTTTGCTGATGAAATTTTCGTCGATTAAGTTTTTTAAAATCAGCATTCTGATTGCTCTATTAGCTTTATTGGCATTATTAGTTGCCGAAAACCAATACTTTTTGTTTGCCATTTTTGCCATAGTGGGTATTTCTATTGCCAATGTATTTTCTATCATTTTTGCCATGGCAATTCAAATGCGCCCCGACAAGGTAAACGAAATTTCGGGACTCATGATAACCGCCATTTTTGGAGGTGCAATTATTCCATTCGTAATGGGCGTAAGCTCCGATGCTCTTGGTTCGCAACTGGGTTCGGTATTGGTTATTTTGGTTTGTGCGCTATATCTGGTGTTTTGTGCTTTTAGTCTGAAAATTAAGAAAGGAAGCTAATAAAATGAAAATCGCTAGTAGATTTGTAGTAATAATCTCTTTATTAATAGGCGTGTTACCTGTTTATGCTAACAAGAAAAAGGCAAAAGTAGCTACCCCAACGATTGTTACGTTGAGCAATAGCACATCACAATTATCTATCGATTTACAGGGTGGTGCCATTGTAGATTTTCATTTAAAGGCGTCAAAAATCAATCCTTTTACATGGAAAGTAACCACCGAGCAAATGCCTGCTAACAATAAACCAGGGGCTGTTTTTCAAGGGCATTTCCTCTGTTTAGGTCGTTGGGGAGCACCTACCGAAGGCGAAATGAAGGCGGGCGTGCCGCATAACGGACAAGCAGGACGCGATACGTGGAAATTGGAAAGCGCGCAGAATACAGGTTTTGCCAAAATGACTGCCAATGCTCCCAACGATGGTATAACAGTGGAACGCACCGTGCAAATGGATGCCACAAATGCAGCTTATAAAGTGACAGAAAAAGTGAAGAATGTCACCTCAGTTGGTCGATTGTTTAATATCGTACAACATGCCACAATTGGTGCACCTTTTTTGGATTCCACAACGCTCATTGATAGCAATGCCAAACAAGGATTTTTGCAAACGATGTGCTATCCAAACCCCGCAGCTTACGAGTTTGTATTCCCTAATGCGTATGCCGACAGTACCAAGGCTCCATTGAATTTGCGTACGTCGAACAACAAAGACAGCTATGTTTCCACACATATTTTTACCGACAGCATTGGTTGGATAATAGCTGCCACACCCAACAAAAAAATGTTGGTGGGATATATTTGGAAAACAAAGGACTACCCGTGGCTCAACCTTTGGCAGCAATGGTTGGATGGAAAACTGTGGGCAAAAGGGCTCGAATTTGGAACTACAGGTGTCGGAAAATCATACCAAGAGTTGTTGGCAGTAGATACCCGCTTTCATGGTAGACAGTCGTATTTATTTTTGGACGCTACGGAAACAGTTGCAAAATCATATATAGGCTTCGAGATACAAATACCCGCAAATTTTACGGGCGTGGAAAATCTTAAATTTATCAACAATTGTATTGAAATTGATGCTAAAACAAGCAATGGTGAAAGAAAGACCTTTAAGATATCGACCAATTTAAATCTGTAAATCTTTTATTTATAATGCTTTATACAATAAAATAAATACGAGCACTATGCGCAATTACGTTCTCATTTTTTTGATTCTGCTCGGCTCTTTTGCTACTGCTCAGGTTTCTGAAAAGCCAGCAGTACAACCTACATCCACCCAGCAAGCATGGATGAATTTGGGTTTTGGGATGTTTATCCATTTTGGCATAAACACTTATTACGATAAAGAATGGAGCGATGGCACGCTCGATATCAAAGCTTTCAATCCCAAAGAACTCGATACAGACCAATGGTGCGCAACAGCCAAAGCAGCCGGAATGAAATATATTGTGATTGTAACTAAACATCACGATGGATTTTGCCTTTGGCCAACCAAGTATACCAAGTATTCAGTAAAATACTCTCCCTATAAAAAGGATATTTTACGCAAAATAGTGGATTCGGCACGTAAGCACGGACTGAAAGTAGGATTCTATTATTCGCTTTGGGACAGAAATAACAAACTACACGATACGAACGAAGCCGCTTATTTCGATTTTATGAAAAAACAGATTCACGAATTGCTAACCAACTACGGTGAAATTTGCGAACTGTGGTTCGATGGTTTTTGGCGCAAACAGCAAACAGGATGGGAGAAACCCATAACTGACGATACCGGCGAAAAAGTTATGGGCGGCGAAAAATCGCATGAGCGCGACTTGAAATTTATTCAGGCTTGGCGCAACGAAGGCGCATATCGCTGGCAGATGGACCATTTGTACCAATACATCAAGCAATTGCAACCAAACTGCATGGTAATGAACAATAGCACAACAGCTTATCCGGGCGTGCCGTTGCATCCGGTAGATGTGCGCAGTGGCGAGAAGTATAAAGAATATAACCCAAACGACCTAAAAATATGGAACTGGCTTGGTAAAGATATGTATTTGCCTATGCAAATTGAAACCACAATGTCGGTACGTGGAAATGCTGAATTTCCATCGGGTAACTGGTTTTGGCATGCCAACGATACTTCGGCGATGACTGCTTCGCAAATTCTTCAGCAATTGGAAATTGCACGCAAAATGAATGCTAACTTTTTACTCAACGTAGGTCCCATGGCAAACGGCAAATTGCGTCCGCAGGATGTGAAAGTGCTAAGTAATTTGAGTATTAATCAATAAGATTTTATTACTAAAATTAGAACGAATGAAGAAGTGTTTTTTTGTGATACTAATATTTATATTCATACAGTCAGTGAAAGCCCAGACCGATAGTATTGTGCCCGAATTACCTCGTCCGACAACTTCATGGGAAGCTGGTTTTCAGAGCCGCATCCAACAAATGTGGGGCGCTCGCATTCCGGCTTATGTGCCAATTGCAGGAAGCGAAATTACAGATGCAGGAAAATGGGAATGGCCCAAATTACTCGCAAAAATGGCTTGGCCTACAACCAACAATTCGCCAACAACGTTGCGGAGTTTTATCCAAACCGGACGAAACATGGTGAATGGAAGCAATGTAGGGAGCTTTAACTCACCATTTAGTTGTGCCGGATACGCGATGTATTACTTCCGTTGGAAAAACGAAATTGCAGCAAACGACCCAACACAAGTGGATTTAATTTATTCGGATGTTTACAATATGTGGCATCAGCTAATGAAAACCGACCATGTATTCGACCCTTGTTGTGGGTACAATGAAGCAGGCGGAAAGGAATTTAATTCCGAAAACTTTCATTGGATGATGCGTTCTGCAGGTTATTTGTTTGCACACGAACTTCACAATAAAAGCATTAATGGTGTTCGGTTAGATATGACAAATCTCGATTTATCGTCGAACGGAATACTTTTACATACCGGCGTAAGTTCGCCACTTACAAAAACCATTTATCCAACAAACGTAAATGCCATAGCCTATTTCGATGGTTTTTTGAAAAACCTGACTCGTGCGCTTTACAATGCCGGACGTGTGGAATGGAACTCCAATAATTACTTCGGTCATACGCTTAATCCCTTGCTTACCATTTACGAGGGCGCCGAAAAATGCAACGACCCCAACGGAGCTGCCAATAAAAAACGGGCGCAAGCTTGCTTGGATTGGATGATGATTGAAGCTGCGCTACATTTTATCGATGGATCGCAGGTTGCTGCCGACTCGCGCGCCAAAACAGCTTCGTTTAAACCTTTTACAGGTTCGTATTATCAATTTACAATTCCCTATTTTACCGACGAAAAGTTTAAAACATCCTTTTCGCCCGAAATTTGGAAAACGAAAGACCCTACCGAAATGGAAGTGGGATTCTTGCTAAGTTCATCGTACAGGCCTCCACAAATCATTATCGACATGGCGCAACGCAATTTCCCCTTGCCGGTGGAAGTGCAAAGCGCAAAACCCTTTTATCATATCGATAAGGGAAGATATTTCAATAACGATGGCGATATCAATGGCGATATTCCTTACAGCGACTGGAACGGCACTAATGGCGGTCGACGATTCGAATTTGAAACTACCTGGCTCGACCGAAATGTAAGCATGGCAAGTGCAGCCGTAGGTCGCCCCGATGGAGGGCAAGGAACTTATTCCGAACAATGTATGTGGCGAATTGGTGTTACGGGGCAAGCAGACGGAACACGCATACTCTCGGGCAATGCAGGTAATATGACTTCCACTGCCGGACGCTCGCCACAACACGAAATAGGACAATTTCGGAATATGATGATGCAAATGATAAAACACAGCAACGCATCGGATAATAAAATATGGTTCGTTGTGCCTGACTCACTGCTTCAACTCCGAGCTACCGGCGAATCGGAGTTTTGGGATGTTCAGGCTTACAAGTGGGTGAATAATAGCTTGTATCTTCAATTACGAAATGATGTATTTTTGGCTGTTAAGCCTTATCCACAACCTTTGGCTGTAGATTTTTCAACTTCAACCGAAAGTGACAATCATTCGGCTGTAACTTTTAAGTGGGCGGCCAATGAGTTAGGAGCGCTTCTTTTTGAGCTAGGTACTTCAACTAATTATAAAAATTTCACTGACTTTGTAGTTGTTCAACAATCAAAATCAATTTCGATAGTCGATGCCAATACCTATTCGTACACTTCGCCGGCTAATAATACCCTGAAAATGGAATATGTGACTCCCGGAAGTTTTAAAATGACACCTTTCACATACGATACGCCTTCACCAAATCCACTTTCGCCGGCAGGTTCCTATCCAAAAGTATGGGGTAATGGCGAATTTATCGACTATCAAAGTTGGGATAGTTACCGCACTGTTTTTGGTCACGACCTTATCAATCAGACTTGGGGCAGTGGTTCTCTTAAGCTGAATGCTGGAGGAAAAAAAGCCCGCATATCGGTTGACCCCGTTTCGGCTGAAGTAAAATATGAAATTGAGAAGAAAAGACAACATAAATATTGTAAATCAATTAAGGCATACAGTAAAATTGTACGTCATAAGATGAGAACAAATTAAAAATACTATTATGAAGAAAAACGTACTTATTTATGTAATGCTATTTTGCATCATAGGATTCAGCTCGGCACAGTGGACAAAAATGGACCTAGCCAAAACGGGAGGTGGCACTATCAACAACGCTGTCAATCAGTTAGCACTAAATAACAATAAAATATACGCTGCTACAAGCGATGGTATTTTTGAATCAGCTTCGGCTGCCGGAGCCGATTGGACAGCTTACGGACTGCAAGGAAAACGCGTTTTTATGATGAGTTTTGGTTTACTTAAATTAGCTTTAACCATTGAAACTGCTGCCGACGATGCTACAAAAAAAACACTTCAACTATACAAACACAACGGAACAGATTGGGTGAATACCAATTTTAACCCCTCTAAATTAAACGTTTTTGGAACCTTTGCCGACAATTTAATAAACTTTGCACAGATTCAAAACGGTAATCAAACGGTAATAATTGTACCTACTTGGGGCAATGGTATCTGGCGTTCTGCCGATGGAGGTGATACTTGGACGCAGGTTGCTTACGAAAATCACCCCACGAATGGCTATCAATTTTACCGTAAAATACCCGGAGTATATACTTTTACCGGTGATAATGTAATTTATGGTACAGATAAAGCCGATTTCAACATGCAATACCTCATTAAATCGACAGATTTTGGATTAACTTGGGAACATGCCGAAGTAGGTGGTTTCTTTAATCCTTGGGCATTTCACAAACGGAAACTAGCGAACAAAGATCATTATTATTGGGCTGGTAAAGATGGAAACCAAGGCATTGTTTGGAGGTTGGGTGACTCTGGTTTATCTTGGGACGCATCACCCACGAAAGGTGTCGAATACTGGGACAATCGTCGAATAATTGGTGACGATGATGGACCACTTTATGTAATGTCGAGCGTGAATAATGTATATGTTTCAACCGAAGAATATATTGACCCTACCGAAGGACTTTTAGTTATGAACTTTATTCCCGTAGGTACAGGTATAGTAATTCCTGCTACTAAACCAGCCCCAGCTGGTGAACCATTTTTCTTGACTCATTTAATTAAATCAAGTTCAAAATTATACGTTTCAACTTATAACGATGGAATTTATCAGTTTACTTTAGGCGTATCTTCTGTAAACTCTCCAAGCGCAACTAGCTTAAAAATGTATCTTAATTCGGCTCAAACCGAGTTAAATGTATACACACAATCGGGCTCTAAAATTTCAATCTATTCGGTAACTGGAAAATTACTAAAATCGGAGACAGCGAAAAATAACCAAACGAGTATAGCTGTAAACGATTTGAGTGCCTCTATGTATATTGTAAAAGTTATATCAGATAACGGCCGACTTTCAACGAATCGTTTTGTGAAAAAATAATTCGCATAAATACTTAATCAACAACAATTTTAAATCAATTTATCATGAAGAAAATTACTTTATTGCTAGTGCTTTTAGTGATAAGCACGGTATTCACATTTGCCGCAGCATGGCAAAAGTTAGACCTCACCAAAGTAGGTGGCGGAACTATCAACTTAAATATTAATAGGCTCGAATTAAGTGAAGGTAAGCTTTATGCTGCCACATTTGACGGAATTTGGGTTTCTCCATCAGCCAATGGTGGCGATTGGGAAGCTTTTGGGTTACAAGGACAAAATGTTGCTCATTTGAGCTTTGGAGTTCTAAAACTTGCAAATATAATTATAACAGCAGCTGATGATGCAACTAAGAAAGCCAATAAACTTTATAAGTATGTAGGCAATTCTTGGGTAGTAACAAATCTAAATCCTACAACTTCATGGACTTTTGGTGGTGTGAACACATCCATGGCTCAAATTCAAGATGGCAGTAACAATACCGTTATTATTTATCCTACTTGGGGCGGCGGTATTTGGCGTTCAGCTGATGGTGGCGATACTTGGACAAATTATGCACAAGAAGATGTTGATGATGGAAAAGCTTATAAGAATGTTTTAAGTGTTCGTAGTTTTCCTGGCACAACAACGCTTTATGGAACTGATAAAGTTTCGGGAACAATGCAATACATGATTTGGTCAACCGATTATGGTGTTACTTGGAACAACAGAGCTGTTGGTAATTTCTTCAATCCATATTCATTTTTTGTTCGCAAAGTGAATAACGTTGAATACATGTATTTTGGTGGTCAAAATGGAAATGCAGGCGTTGTATGGTGCTCCATGGACGGTGGTGTAAGTTTTCTTGGATCTTCTACAGCTGGAGTTGAGTATTGGGAGGTTCGTAAGATTATTGGCGATGATAATGGAAAAATATATACACTTAACACGATACATAATATATATGTATCCCAACTTAACAATGCTACTGCAGGTTGGGACTTAGAACAGGGATTGTACATGGAGACTTTTGCTCCTGCCGGGACTGGTATTACCATCCCTACAACAAGAGTGGCACCAGCTGGTACCTATTATTATTTAAGTGACTTAGTAAAATCAGCTACCAGACTTTATGTTTCGGCTATTATGACAGATGGTATTTATTATTTAGATTTAACTGCTACGACTGTAAATAATCCGAAAGAAAACCAACTCTCGATGTATGTAAATGCTGCTCAAACAGAGTTAATTGTAAATACGGATGCAGGCTCAAATATTCAAGTTTATAGTATAACAGGCAAGTTGCTTCAATCCGAAATGGCTACAAGTGCAAAAGCAACAGTAAACATTAAAAACTTAAAAGCATCGCTTTATATTGTGAAAGTTATTTCGGCCGTTGGCCAACTTTCGACTAACCGTTTTGTGAAAAAATAATCAATTTCTAATAATATATCAATCATGAAAAAACAATTTTTTGGTGCAATAATATGCATACTGCTAAGCACATTTAGTGTTGCGGCTCAGAATCCAATTGCCGAGTACTACAACGGACCCGAAGGTTATCCGGTTTGGGTTAACGAAGTGAATTGGACTAATCGAATAACGATGGTAAACCAAAACTCCGGTGCTGCCAACTTTGCTGAGTTTAAAGCAAAGCGCGATTTGTTATACGCACAAGGTGGTGGCGTACTATACTATCCGTCAGGAACTTACGCTTTCGACATTCCAGATTTACCGAATGGCGAAGGATTAATGCTTAAAAAGGGTGTCGTTATCGTAGGTGAAACTCCGACTTCGGATAAAATAGCGGTTACAGGAAAGAACACCACTGCTGGACAAGAAGATTTAGCCAATCATGGATTAAATTCGATGCCAACAAAATTCAAATTTACAAGACGTTTGTCAGAATTTGGAACAACTTCGGATAGTATTCCAAAAATGTGGAATTGTATTGGACAAACCAAGGGTGCTAACGAAACCAGTTTAGGTCAAAACTCTCACATGGGTATTGCCTGGATTGAAATGGAATTTGGCTATATTTATTTTGGTATGGATTTTTCCAATGGTTGGGCTCCTACATGGGGATATGCAATTACAACTCCTGCCACATACACATCATATACTGGTGGTGCTGGCAAACAATTAAATGGTTGGGATGCTCGTATACCTAACGGTACCCATTTTATGGATCCATTTTCGGCAACAAAAACTTGGGGTGCTGCTGTCGGTGTTGTTGCAAGTAAAATATTTGTCTTTGGTGTAAAAATGACAAATTGCACACCTCCTAACTACGTTTGTAATCGTATAAAACAAGCTAAATGGAAGCAAGAAAACGGAGGTTGGCGTTTTGGTGCACGTATTGGTATTGATGCTAAAAATGTATTCGTGGCTAATAATGTAATTGATTTTCCTACAGCTTGTTTTAGTTATCAGGCACCTACATCTGCACAAAACACAACCCCTGCAATTTATAAATGGTTGATATACGATTATGCAAATGCTATCGGCATTGATGTAAATAAAAATTTAGTATCGGCTTGTGCCAATCGTTCGCTTGTGAAACAACAAGAAGGTTTTTACGAACCTAACGTGATAATTCGTGACAACTGGATATACAACCACGGAAATAAAGGAATTGATGTGGCTGGTACATGGGTTGTAGTAAAAGGGAATGTGAACTACCGTCATCATCTTGGTTTATCTAATGCTTATAGCTATTTAGCCACCGACAACAATAAGCAAACACATTATGCTTTTGATGGTTGGAATTATAGTATTACTGAAAGCTCCTCTGATTTATTAGCTCGTTTTATCGATTACGGTGGACGTAACGTATGGTTCGATGATAATCGCTGGTGTGGAACAGGTTCAAAAGGAAATGATGGTGAAGGTATTTTGGCACAACGAAATAATGGTATTGAGGTTTATTCTGTAGCTATTACCAATAATAAACAAGCAAATTTGAATAACGGGGAATTAGGATATATTGGTCCTTGGGATACTTATGTTGTAGGTTTGTTTCAAGGCTGGAATAATATTATGGGTAGTGTAGGAGCTAATATTTGTACTGACCTTGTAACTCCGGCCAATGGAAAACCAAACTATGGACAAGACATTTCGAATATCGAAAATTATGGCTTAGATGGTACAACAGCAAGTCCTGTGAAGTGTGGACCGAGCACTGTTGTCAATCCTCTTTTAACGGGGCCTCAGGATTGGCAATCGGGCTGTACAACGAACGATCCAACTGTACCAACCATTTCAAAATTGCAGTACAATGCAACCACTTCGGCTGTTGAAATTGAATGGACTGACGTGAATAATGAAACAGCATATAGAGTGGATAGACGTAAGGTAGGTACATCCGAATGGTACACTATTGCTTTCCGTCCACGCACCGAAACATTTAAAGACAATACTGTTACTTTGCCAAAACCAGCTGCCAATACAGGTGATGGAATGGATGCGAGCAGCTACCCTCTACAAGTAAATACATTAAATCTTCGTAACTGGAGCGATTATACTGCCGTTAATGGTAATTACGAATACCGTGTGGCAGCAATAAAATGTTCGAAAGATGATGCTACTTATGCTACAGCGGCTCAAGCAATTAATACAACATCTATTTTTTCTCCTTCAGTACTGTTAGTGCCTATGTCAGTATACCCAAATCCAATTAAAAACTCAGCAACTGTTAGTTTCAATTTAGCTAAAGGACTTTCAGCTTCCATTTCATTAGTTGATTTGAATGGAAAAACCGTGAAGGAAATTGGAACAAAGTTGACGCAAAATGCAGAGTTCTCTACAGAAAACATCTCAAATGGTATGTATTTCCTAAGATTAACCGATTCGAAAGGTCAATCGAGTGTAACCAAAGTGATGATTAAGAAATAAATATAATTCCCCCTCATTGACAAATGAGGGGGAATTTGTAACTACTCAGCACCCCTAAGTTGATGATACAGAATATTTTATGGTTTTGGGCGCGAAAAAGTTGCAATATTTATTGTAAATTATTTTGATATTCCATTGAAAAACAGTATCTTCGATGGGTGAAAGAGCAAGTATTAGACAT
>CAMBSB010000173.1 GCA_945870155.1 Paludibacter jiangxiensis
AATTGTCTTTATAAACCTATAATGCCTATCCGAAATTCCCCCTTTAGGGGGTTAGGGGGCAGACAATTTAGGTGGTTATAGCGACAGGGTTCCACCTCTTCCCATTCCGAACAGAGAAGTTAAGCCTGTCCACGTCGATGGTACTGCCGCAAGGTGGGAGAGTAGATAGCCGCCGTTTTTTAAAAAGCCCCAATTACAGCAATGTAGTTGGGGCTTTTTTTGGATGTTAGTATTCAGATTCTCTTCAGGGATGACAGAATAATGTAGAAGAATACAATAAATCAATAGCGGTTTTATACTATAAGGAATATATTTAAAAATGATAGTTTTTTTTTAAAGTATATTTTGGGATTGAATAATGGGAAAATCCATTAAATGTAGATATATATTTAATCAAATTTAAAAGAATTAACTCATGTAAGTTTATTTTTTAAATTCTCTATCCATTGCTCTTTTATCTTCTTTTTCTTTTAAACTTTGGCGTTTGTCATAGTTTTTCTTGCCTTTTGCAAGTCCAATTTCTAATTTTGCCAATCCTTTTTCGTTGATAAAAAGTTTCGTGGGAATAATTGTAAAGCCAGTTTCTTTGGTGGCTCTAAGTAATTTTGTAAGCTCTCTTTTATTTAAAAGAAGTTTGCGGTCACGCCTAACATCGTGGTTGTTATAAGTTCCAAAAAAGTAAGTAGAAATATGCATATTTTTCACCCATAATTCATTGTTTATGAAAGTAGAATATGTATCTGTCAATCCAGCTTTACCATCCCTAATTGACTTAATCTCAGTGCCATATAGCTGTATGCCAGCTACAAACCGATCAGTGATTTCATAATCGAAAGTTGCCCTTTTATTTTTAATTACGATATTTGAATTTCTGAACATTTTGTTGGAAGTTTTTATTTGGCATTAAAATGCAGGTAACATTAAATGTAGTATTTTACTAAGAATAATCGGCGTAAAGATAATTGATAAACTTGTATAAATCATTAACTTTCCTTGTTCTTCTTCATTAAGTTTAAAAATAATCTTTGCCCCTTCCCACACAATATAAGCTGTATAAATATTTAATATTTGCAGAAAAAATAAACTTGGGATGATTGAAATGATGATATCAGTTACAAAAATTATTGAGAATGAATATGATATAAATCTATCAATATTGATTTTTGAGCTATATTGATTTTTATTTTTTGTAAAGTAAAAATAACACATTTTATAAGTCAAAAAATAAGCACCTATTAGCGAAATCAAGTTGATAATGACATATATAAATCCTGTTTCTATTGGCCTCTGGTTGGCATAAATCAATTGAAAAATATAGATTATTATGCAATTTATCAATATCAATGGTAGAAAATAGTGCTTAACTCCGTCGTTTTTTATGTTAATATCGGCGTTGATTTTCTCCCATGTCTCAGTGGTTTTCATCATCAAACCCCAAAGACGGCTTACTGTATTTGTTATTATATTTTTCATAACTTTTCGGACTACAAAATTACTAATTTTAATTTGATTTTTATAGTTTAGACTCACTTAATAAATAATTTTAAATTTTAATATTTATGATATACATATTTATAAAACTTTGTTTTTAAGATTTGATATAATGCGGTAATAATAAAAAAAAATACTACATTTGTTGCACTAAAATAAAGAATTACAAACTAATGGATATTGAAATTAAACTTGCAATTTCGGGGCTGGTATATAATCAAACTGTAGTTGGAACATACGGCCTTGTGTTAGCTGAGGAATCTGGTAATCGCCGGTTTTCGGTTATGATAGGAGAGCCTGAAGCTCAATCAATTGCACTCAAATTAAACAATAAAAAATCACCCAGACCATTAACTCATGACTTGATTCATAGCATTTTAAATATATTTGAATCGAAATTGGAAAAAATTTTAATTTATAATATGGTGAATGATGTTTTTTATTCTGAATTACACATTTTGAATGGAGATAAGCAAATTATTATTGATGCTCGCACTTCTGATGCTGTTGCACTTGCAGTACGGTCTGATTCACCTATATACATTAAATCAGAAATTTTGGATATAGTAGGAACTCAATTTGAAGTTGCAGAAAATGACAAGGAGGAAGAGTCAATAGATGCAGAAAAATTGACAACTGATGAATTGGATAATTTATCGCTCACTGATTTGGAAGAATTACTTAAAATGGCAATATCAGAAGAAAAATATGAATTAGCAGTTAATATAAGAGATTCAATTAAGAAAAAAGACAAATAATTTTTTAAACATATAAAATTAAATCAATATTATGGGATTAAAATTTCGTTTAATACTTATGAATTTTCTCCAATTTTTTATTTGGGGATCTTGGATGATGACTTTAGGGCATTATGGTTTTATAGAAAAACAATGGAATGGTGCCGAGTTTGGTTTAGTCTTTTCAACAATGGGTTTCGCATCTTTAATTATGCCAACCTTGTTTGGTATTTTGGCTGATAAGTGGAAAGCAAACTATGTTTTTGCCATCTTACACTTATTATTTGGTATAACCATGATTTTTTTACCTTATATAGATGCTCCAATAACTTTTTTCTGGGTTTTACTGATTGCTATGAGTTTTTATATGCCTACTATTGGTTTAAATAATTCAATAGCATTTAAATTATTAAAAAATGATGGTAAAGATGCTACAACCTATTTTCCACCAATAAGAGTTTGGGGAACAGTTGGATTTATTGTCGCAATGTGGATTACAAATATATTTACCAAGGAGTGGGGCTTTGGACTTAGTATAAAAGTTTCATTTATAATTGCTGCTGTAATGGCATTCTTTTTATCCATTTTTTCATTTTTGTTTTTACCAAAAATTAAAAAAGAAGAGAATGACAGCAGTAATTTAGAAAGAAAATCATTAACACAAAAATTAGGACTTGAAGCTTTTGTTTTGTTTAAACAAAAGAAAATGGCATTGTTTTTTGCTTTTAGTTTGCTCTTGGGAGCTGCATTGCAATTGACGAATGCCTATGGCGATGGTTTTCTTCAGGACGCAAATGTGTTTCTGAAGGGTGGTATCATCAATAATTTTTCTACAATTATACTGTCAATTTCTCAAATTTCAGAAACTCTGTTTATTCTCGCAATTCCATTCTTTTTGAAAAAATTTGGGATTAAAAATGTAATGCTATTCAGTATGATAGCATGGGTTCTACGTTTTGGATTGTTTGGTTTAGCAGATAACACAACTCTAGGTTTTGTGTTAATACTTTCTTCTTGTGTTATTTACGGTTTAGCATTTGACTTTTTTAATATTTCGGGTGCTTTGTTTGTCGAAATGAATACTGATTCAAAAATTCAATCTTCAGCTCAAGGTGTGTTTATGTTAATGACAAATGGTGTTGGAGCTGTTTTGGGTAATATTGTTGCTGGATTGGTAATTGCAAAATGGTTTGAAGATCCTATTACACATATTAAAAATTGGCAAGGAATCTGGTTTGCTTTTGCAGCCTATGCATTAATTGTTGCTGTTTTATTTGCTGTATCATTTAAACATAAACATAATCCGAATGATTTAATAGATGTAAAACATTAAAAACTCAAAATTTATTGAGCATAATGAAAAAAAGCGATGTGATCTTTCACATCGCTTTTTTGATTGAAGAATATAACTTATACAAGTACTGATTAATTAGAATGGAACATCTTCATGTCCATTGGCCGAAAATGGTGTATTGGTTGGAATGTTTTTTTGACCTTCACCATAAAAACTTGTTCCGTTAGTATCGTTAAGCTTAGATGTAATAGTTTGATAACCTGTATTAAACGAGTTGTCATCCATCGATAGGTCGTCGATGTTCATAAATTTTGCATAAGTATTTTTAAATTTCAACTGTATATCAGCTGTAGCTCCATTACGATGTTTTGCAATGATAATTTCTGCAATTCCTAACAAAGAATTTCCATTTGCATCTTCGTTTATTTTGTAATACTCAGGGCGATGTATAAAACACACCATATCAGCATCTTGCTCAATTGCACCCGATTCACGCAAGTCGGATAGCTGAGGTCGTTTACCCTCAATACCTGTACGACCCTCTACACCACGATTTAGCTGTGAAAGTGCTATAATTGGAATATCTAATTCTTTTGCTAAACCTTTTAATGAGCGTGAAATAATACTAACTTCCTGCTCACGACTGCCAAAACTCATTCCACTGGCATTCATCAATTGCAGGTAGTCGATGATTAAACATTCAACTTTGTGTTCTTTAACCAAACGGCGAGCCTTACTCCTAAGTTCAAAGATGGATAAACTTGGTGTATCATCAACATATAGAGGGGCATCGATTAACATATTTATGTCTTTGTCAAACTTTTCCCATTCATAAGTATCCAATTGTCCGTTTTTGATTTTTTCACCTTCCAACTGGCACACATTCATAATCAATCGATTTACCAACTGAACATTCGACATTTCCAGCGAAAAAACGGCTACAGGAGAATTATAATCCACAGCCATATTTTTTGCCATGGAAAGAATGAAAGCCGTTTTACCCATGGCCGGACGTGCTGCGATAATAATTAAATCGGATCGTTGCCAGCCGGATGTTACTTTATCCAAAGAGTGAAAACCACTTGAAACACCACTGGAGCCTTGTTTAGTCGCAGCAGTCACCATTCTTTTGCGCGCTTCTTCAATTACCGGATTTATTTGAGTTACATCCTTTTTCAGATTGCGTTGCGAAACTTCAAAAAGCATACCTTCAGCTTCTTGCATCAAATCATCCACGTCGGTTTTATCATCAAAAGCTTTGCTTTGAATTTCGGATGAAATACGAATTAATTCACGCGCCAGAAATTTTTGAACTATAATTTGCGCATGATATTCCAGGTGAGCTGCAGATGAGACTTTGGCTGTAAGTAAGGTGATATAATAAGGACCACCAATTTCATCGATATTGCCATTTTTTCGTAATTGCTCAGTAACAGTATGCATATCAATGGGTTCTTGATGTACAGCAAGTAGCATGACAGCTTCGAAAATTTTTTGATGTGCAACTTTGTAAAAACACTCTGGTTTTAACATTTCGGAAATATGAGAATAGGCATCTTTTTCAATCATAATGGCTCCAAGTACAGCTTCTTCTAATTCAAGTGCTTGAGGTGGAAGTTTACCATATTCGTTTGCCTGAATAGGAGCTGGAGTCGTTGGTTTTTTTGAATAGTTACGTTTTTCTGCCATATTAATTTTAAATATCTAAATTGAATCTTGGTTTTTTTGTGGGTATCAAAAGTACTAAAGATTATTCAGATAGCCATAATAAATTTTTCAACACACTGTTGATAACTATTCAAAATGGTATTAAATTGAAATAAAAATATTACTTTTGATACCAATTAAAACTGATAAACTAATGATCAGGAATTATTTACTTATTAAATAATAATTATGCTTACACATCCCAATGCAAAAATAAATATTGGACTCAATATAATTGAAAAACGTCCCGATGGATATCATAATTTGGAAACAGTGTTTTATCCCATTGGACTTTGCGATGTTTTAGAAGTAGAGGCTTCTAAAACTTGTACAGATTATAGTTTTTCATGTGCAGGAATTGAACTGGGTAATAATCCCGAAGATAATTTGATAATTAAAGCATATCGTTGCTTGCAGTCGGAATATGATATTCCGCCCATAGATATAAGTTTAATAAAGCAAATACCATTTGGAGCAGGTTTAGGTGGTGGTTCAGCTGATGCTGCTTTTATGTTGAAGTCATTAAACGAATTGTTTGATCTCAATATATCTACAAGAAAATTAGAAAAGTTAGCTGCCGAAATTGGTGCTGATTGCCCTGTTTTTATTAAAAACAAACCTGTTTATGCCTCAGGTATTGGTAATGAATTTCAATCAATTAAGTTTAGCTTGAAAGGATATTTTTTGGTTTTGGTAAAGCCCGAAATTCATATTTCAACACCTGAAGCTTATGCCATGTTAAAGCCCGAAAAGCCTGAAATTTCTTTAATTGATGCAATAAAAAATCCAATATCTGAATGGAAAACTTTGATTAAAAACGATTTTGAGAAATCAGTATTTGAAAAGTATCCTCTAATTGAAACTATTAAAAATAAATTGTATGATATGGGTGCAGTTTATGCTTCAATGTCAGGTTCTGGTTCAGCGGTTTATGGCATTTTTAAAGAAGAACCGGATTTGGTAGATTTTGATAATTGTTTTGTGACCGGTGGAATTTTAAATTAAAATGATTTGTAAACGAAAATGCCACTTTTTTTGAATTTTACAAAAAATATTAATAAATAAGCATTCAAAGCACAGTTTTATTTCCTTAATTTTATCAAATGCAACCACAAAATGGTTGCATTTGCTGTTTAGAAATAACGATAATTAAAAAAAGTTAAAATGAAGGTTTTAATCAACACCAAAACCACGAGTTTTTATGTAATTTTTATTAAAATCAACTTGTCAGATTAAAAAAAAAGTAGTAATTTAGTGCGATTTTTCGATAGTAACAAAATTAAAGATAGATGATTGATCAAGACAGAATTATCAAAGTAAATATTGACGAAGAAATGAAATCTTCGTACATCGACTACTCCATGTCGGTAATTGTTTCCCGGGCTTTACCCGATGTTCGTGATGGTTTTAAACCCGTTCATCGTCGTGTACTTTTCGGTATGAATGAATTGGGTAATAACTCAGATAAACCATATAAAAAATCAGCAAGAATTGTAGGGGAAGTGATGGGTAAGTATCACCCTCATGGTGATTCATCCATTTATGGTACATTGGTGCGTATGGCGCAACATTGGTCAATGCGATATCCTTTAGTTGATGGACAAGGAAACTTTGGATCGGTGGATGGTGATAGTCCGGCAGCTATGCGTTATACCGAAGCACGTTTGCGTAAATTATCCGAAGATATGTTGATTGATATTAACAAGGATACTGTTGATTTTCAGTTGAATTTTGATGATACAATGAAAGAACCGACCGTTCTTCCAACACGTATCCCTAATCTTTTGGTAAATGGCTCTTCGGGTATTGCCGTAGGTATGGCAACCAATATGGCACCTCATAATTTAACCGAAGTTGTTGATGCTACAATTGCTTATATCAATAATACTGAGATAGAAATTTCAGAACTCATAAAATACATAAAAGCACCCGATTTCCCAACCGGTGGAATTATTTATGGTTATGCAGGTGTAAAAGAAGCATTTGAAACAGGTCGTGGTCGTGTTGTAGTGCGTTCGAAAGTAGAAATTGAAACAGATGCCCAAGGTCGCGAAAAAATTGTTGTAAACGAAATTCCATATCAGGTTAACAAAGTAGAATTAATCAAAGCAGTAGTTGCGTTGGTTGAAGATAAAAGAATTGAGGGAATATCACATATTAATGACGAGTCGGATCGTGAAGGTATGCGTATAGTTATTGACATTAAGCGTGATGCAAACTCGTCAGTTGTATTGAACAAGTTGTTCAAAATGACTGCTTTACAATCATCGTTCAGTGTTAATAATATTGCTTTGGTACATGGTCGTCCTCGCATGTTGAATCTGAAAGACCTGATTCATTATTTCGTAGAACACAGACATGAAGTAGTTATTCGCCGAACACAATATGAATTGGGTGAAGCCGAAAAACGTGCTCATTTACTTGAAGGATTTATGATTATTCTTGATAATTTGGATGAAGCCATTCAAATTATCCGAAATTCAAAAACACCCGAAGAAGCACGTAATGGATTGATGGAACGCTTTGGTTTGTCCGATATTCAATCGCGTGCAGTAGTTGAAATGCGCTTGCGCCAACTTACTGGTATGGAGCAAGATAAGCTACGTGCTGAATATGAGGAAGTGTTGAATTTAATTGCTCGTTTAAAAGAAATTCTAGCAAACGTGGAATTGCGTATGCAAATTATTAAAGATGAATTGCTCGAAGTAAAAGCAAAATATGGCGATGCGCGTCGCACACAAATTGTTTATTCATCCGAAGAATTTAATCCTGAAGATTTTTATTCGGACGATGAAATGATTATTACCATTTCGCATTTAGGATATATTAAGCGTACGGCTTTAACTGAATTCCGATCGCAAAATAGGGGTGGAGTAGGTTCCAAAGGCAGTGACTCGCGCGATGAAGATTTTATTGAGTATATTTATCCTGCGTCGATGCATAATACCATGTTATTCTTTACACAAAAAGGAAAATGTTATTGGCTCAAAGTTTATGATATTCCGGAAGGAAGTAAGAATTCTAAGGGTCGTGCCATTCAAAATATGCTGAATATTGATGGATCTGATAAAGTAAATGCATTTATTCGAGTTAAAGGCTTGACAGATAGCGAATATATCAATTCGCATTTCCTTGTTTTCTGTACCAAAAACGGTGTAATCAAGAAAACTTCGCTCGAAGCATATTCACGTCCAAGGCAAAATGGAGTGAATGCAATTACCATTCGTGAGGACGATCAGGTTATTCAAGTACGTTTAACTGATGGTAATTCAGAGGTTCTGATGGCCAATAGAAATGGACGCGCCATTCGTTTTAACGAATCTAAGGTTCGTGAAATGGGACGCACTGCCACCGGAGTACGTGGTATGACTTTGGACGATGATGGACAAGATGAAGTTGTTGGCATGATTTGTGTAAACAAAGAAGAGAACGAACACATCATGGTGGTTTCGCAACAAGGTTATGGTAAACGTACGCTGCTTGATGAAGTAGATGAAGAAGGTAAAATGCTTTTGGATGAAAATGGGGAATCAATTCCTGTTTATCGCGTAACAAATCGTGGAGGTAAAGGTGTTAAAACAATGAATATCACCGATAAAACTGGAAAACTTGTTACAATTAAGAGTGTAACCGATGATGATGATTTAATGATAATCAACAAATCAGGTATAACCATTCGTTTAAAAATTGCCAATATAAGAGTCATGGGACGTGCCACTCAGGGTGTTAGACTAATCAATTTGGAAAAACGTAACGACGAAATTGCTTCGGTTTGTAAAGTAATGTCAGAGCAAATTGAAGAAATCGTTGAAGAAACCATTGAAGAAATATCTGAAACAGAAATTGTAAACAATTCAGAAATTTCAGAAGAGGATTCAAAAGAAATTGCAGAAGAAATCTCTGAAAACACAACAGAAGAATAATTAATTGTTGACTGAGTTGAAATTTTTCAGCTCAGTCATTTACTAAAAAATAAATATAAACTCAACAAAATCATTATTAGTCATGAAAAAAATTATTTTATCCATGTTATTGGTTTTGAGTGTAGCCCTAGTGTTTGCTCAAAAAGCCAATGTTTCAAAAGCAAAAAACAAAGCTTTAATGGTGGAAAGCCCCGATTTTAGCGGTGCTCGTGAACTTATTAAGCCGGCATTAGAAGAGGCTACAACCAAAGATTTAGCATCAACCTGGTATGTTGCCGGATTAATTGGATATAAAGAAAGTGAAGCTTTAATGGCCAAAGCCATGTTAGGTCAAACTATTGATGCTGACGTGAAAGGTAAAGCAGTCATGGAATCTTATGCCTATTTTATAAAAGCAAATGAATTAGATCAACTTCCAGATGCAAAAGGTAAAATTAAACCTAAACACAAAGACATTAAAGCTAAAATTAAAGAATACTACACTGTTCAGCAAAATTTAGTTGCTTATGGTGCATACTTGTTCGAAAAAAAGAAATATGATGAAACTATCAATGTTTTTGAAACATTTCTTGCAATTCCGAAATTGCCAATGATGAATAATGAAATAAAAGAAGATTCAACCTATTATATGATAAAGTATTATACTGCGATTGCAGCTACTAATGCTAATAAAAATGATAAGGCAATTACTTTATACAAAGAATTGATTGGAAAAAATTATGAAGAATTGAATGTTCATCAATTACTATACGAAGAGTATACCAAGAAAAAAGATACGGTAAATTTTGTAAAAACTTTAAAAATGGGTTTTGAAAAATTCCCAGCCGAAGCATGGTTTCTTCAAAACTTAATAAATTATTACATCTTCACTAATCAATTAAAAGATGCAATGGTTTATTTAAATAATGCGATTGAAAAGGAACCAAAATTGGCTCAATATCGTTATGTGAAAGGAAATTTGGAAGAAACATTAGGCAATTTCGATAATGCTCTAATTTCGTTTGAAAAAGCAATAGAATTAGATCCTAAACTTGCAGATGCTTATGCAGGTATTGGACGCTTATACTACAACAAGGCAGTGAAAATTTTTGAAGACGCAAATGACATCAAAGATTTGAAACTTGCTAATGCGGCAAAGAAAAAATCGGATGAAGTTTTTGCTCAATCTATACCATATTTCAAAAAAGCCATTGAAGCAAATCCAACCGAAACAGAATATAAACGTACTTTGAAAACTTTGTACTATCGTTTGAAAATGGATAAAGAATTTGAAGCGATTGAAAAAGAATTAAATAAATAATTTCTAATTTCTCCAATAAATAAAGGCTGTTACAATTGATGTGACAGCCTTTATGTTTTATATTTAGAGGTAACTCTAAACTAACTTCGACATAAATCTTTCAATGTCAATCAGATATCTGGTGTGTTTGGCTTCGCCAATTATTTGATTTTTTGAATCAATAGCTATAATATCGAAAACATATTTTTTGCCTTCATTCTCAATTAAGGTAGCAGTGCATTTTATTTTCTCGCCTACTGCACTGGCTTTTAAGTGTTTCACGCTAATTTCGGTACCCACGCTCGAAGTTTCAGCAGTTATAGGGATTAATTGCATGGCAGTGTTCTCCATAAATGCTACCAAGGCAGGTGTTGAAAAAACAGCTAATAATCCCGATCCAAGAGCTTCGGCAGTTTGAGTGCTACTTACTGTCATTGTTTGAGTGATAGTATTTTGCATATTTATTTTTTTATTTTTTGAGTTTTTATCCACAACAGATATTCATTCAGTTCTGTTTTTACTTCAGGAGCAAGTATTAATAAACCAATAATATTTGGTACTGCCATGGCCAAAACAAGCATATCCGAAAAATCTACTAAAGCGTTTAAGCTTAAAACAGACCCTAAGGCGGTAATCACAAGAAAAGTTATTTGATATGCTCTGGTAGCATAAATTCGTTT
>CAMBSB010000174.1 GCA_945870155.1 Paludibacter jiangxiensis
GGATACCTTGATGAGTACCACTTTAGGTACAACAGGCGCTCAAATATGGAGACAATCTTCGATTTACTCATAAGAAAGATGGTTTTAAAAGAACCTATACGTTTATAATCAATATATTAACTCGGGCGGTCTAAGCGCCTATACCAAAACTTTTAATTTAAGGCTTAAATATTATATGTTATTGATTAACAATTGCCACAGTTGTACATGCCACCACTCCGGCAGTTTCAGTACGCAATCTGCTTTCACCCAATGAAATAGGAAGATAATTCATTGAAATTGCTTTTTCAACTTCTTCAAGACTAAAATCACCTTCAGGACCTATTAAAATAAGGATATTAGCCGACTTACTTATTTCATCTTTTAGTAGTATTCTGTTAAAAATTGAATTTTGATTGTTTATATTAAATTCATTTTTTGTGGTCTCGCTCTCCTCTGGAGAGGGTAGGGGTGAGGTATAACAATGGGCGATAAATTTTTGACTTGCATTGAATTTTACCAAAAATTCATCAAAAGTACATAATGGGTTGAGTTTCGGAAAAAATGCTTTTACTGATTGTTTTGATGCTGAAACAATTATCTTTTCCAAACGTTCTTCTTTAATGTTTTTACGTTCAGAATAACGACAAACAATGGGCGTAATTTCATCGATGCCAATTTCGGTGGCTTTTTCGATAAACCACTCCAATCTTTCAATATTTTTGGTTGGAGCAATGGCTATGTGAAGTTTATAATTTCGTTTGCCGTAATCATATTGAGATTCAACGATTTCAAAACCACAATGTTTGTGATGTGGAACTGTAATTTTTGCTATATGATACGAACCTATTCCATCCACTACACCAATTTTATCTCCTATCGTCAAACGAAGCACTTTTACAGCATGGAGCGATTCTTCTTCGGGAAGAACATTACCTGAAACAATATTTGGAACGTAGAATAAAGTCATTGAGCCAGTTACGATTTTTAAATTTACAATTTACAATTGGGGCATTTTGAATTCCAAAAGCATGAATATCAATTTTCAAATCTTAAATTAATAAATTGTAAATCATATTTGCTGTTTACATAAGAGAAATGTTAATTTCCCAATTGTAAATTGTAAATTAATAAATTGTAAATCAAATATAGATTTCCCCTTTTGCAGCAAGCAAAGTATTTTTTAGTAACGAAACTATGGTCATAGGACCAACACCACCGGGCACGGGTGTAATAAAACTACATTTTGGAGCAACTTCATCAAATTTCACATCTCCACTTAGGCGGAAACCGCTTTTGGTATTTTCGGAAGGAACTCGTGTTGTACCTACATCAATCACTGCAGCTCCGTCCTTTACCATATCGGCAGTAAGGAATTCAGGCATTCCCAATGCAGCAATAATAATATCAGCCTGAGCACAGATTTCTTTTAGGTTTTTGGTTCTGCTGTGGCAAACAGTCACTGTAGCATCGCCGGGATATCCTTTTTGCATCATTAAAGTGGCAACCGGTTTACCTACAATATTACTTCGTCCGATAACTACGCAGTTTTTACCTGAGGTAGGTATTTCATAACGTTTCAGTAATTCAATAATTCCGGATGGAGTGGCTGATACATAACATGGTAGCCCAATGGACATACGCCCTACATTTACCGGGTGAAAACCATCCACATCTTTGCGATAATCAATGGCTTCGATTACTTTTTGTTCCGAAATATGTTTGGGTAAAGGAAGTTGAACGATAAAACCATCCAATTCGGTATCTTTGTTTAGCTCTTCAATTTTTTCAAGTAATTCTACTTCAGTTACATCGTCTTCAAACATGATTTTTGTTGATTTAAAACCAACTTGCTCGCACGATTTTACCTTGTGTGCCACATAAGTTTCACTTCCACCATCGTGTCCAACAATGATAACCGCTAAATGTGGTGCACGTTTTCCACTTGCAACTATTGATTTAACTTCTGCAGCAATTTCCAGTTTTATTTGTTCAGAGATGGCTTTTCCATCGATTAGTTTATACATAAAAAATAATTGAAAAATTTGAAAAGTTTGAGGTTTGAAAGTTCAAATATCTTATGATTAGAAACTTAAACCAAATTGTAAATTGTAAATAAAAAAATTGTAAATGGCCCTTATCTATGTTTTCCTACTTTCAGTTTTCCATTTTGCATAGTTGCCATACGCATCATTTTGCTGGTTTGCTCAAATTGTTTTAGTAATCGGTTTACCTCAACAATGCTTGTTCCACTTCCTTTTGCAATTCGATTTTTGCGACTACCATTCAATAAAGCAGGATTTTCACGCTCTTTGGGTGTCATGGAATGTATTATGGCTTCTATTCCTTTGAATGCATTATCATCTATTTCAACATCTTTCAACGCTTTCCCCATTCCGGGTATCATTGCTGCCAGGTCTTTAATATTTCCCATTTTTTTAATTTGGGAAATTTGCGACATAAAGTCATTGAAATCAAATTGATTTTTCGATATTTTCTTCGAAAGTCGTCTGGCTTCTTCTTCATCGTATTGTTCCTGAGCACGTTCCACCAACGAAACAATATCACCCATGCCCAATATTCTATCGGCCATACGTTCAGGATAAAACACATCGAGTGCATCCATTTTTTCGCCTGTACCAACAAATTTGATAGGTTTGTTAACTACAGTTCGGATAGATAGGGCAGCTCCACCACGTGTATCACCATCAAGTTTAGTAAGAATGACACCGTCAAAATTGAGTCGGTCGTTGAATTCTTTTGCCGTATTTACAGCGTCCTGACCAGTCATGGCATCCACCACAAACAAAATTTCTTGTGGTTGAAGGGCTTTTTTAATGGCTGCAATTTCGTTCATCATCATTTCATCTACTGCCAAACGACCCGCAGTATCCACTATGACTACATCATTTCCATGAAGTTTAGCAAATTTTAATGCAGCTTCTGCAATAGCAACAGGATTTTTGCTTTCTAAGTCGGAATATACAGGCACATCAAGTTGTTGCCCCAGAATTTTTAATTGCTCAATAGCTGCCGGGCGATAAACATCACATGCTACTAACAATGGATGTTTTCCACGTTTGTTTTTAAGTAAATTGGCTAATTTTCCCGAGAAAGTTGTTTTACCGGAACCTTGTAAACCCGACATTAAAATAACTGTAGGATTTCCCTTCAAATTAATATCAACACTTTGACCTCCCATTAATTCGGCCAATTCATCGTGTACAATTTTTACTAATAACTGATTGGGTTTCAGAGATGTTAATACATTCTGGCCAATGGCTTTATCCTTTACTGTATCAGTAAAAGTTTTAGCAATTTTGAAGTTAACATCGGCATCTAAAAGTGCTTTTCTTACATCTTTTAAAGTTTCGGCTACGTTAATTTCGGTAATTTTACCTTCACCTTTTAATATCTTAAACGATCGTTCAAGTCTTTCACTTAATGATTCAAACATAAATTCTTAAATATTTAAAATTCTCTTTTCAAAATAAAGAGAAAAAATTAGTTTCTTTTCAAAGCACATTCAAAAATTGAAGCATGAATATGTTTTTTTTTGAGAGCGCAAAGGTACAAAAATTTGCTCTATCTACAAAGTACAAAAATGGGTATTTACTCAGCCTCCAATCCCTACCCCCTAGCCCCCTAAAGGGGGAATATTTAAGCATGCTTAAGTGTATTATTAATTGTTAAATCAATCATTAATTTGAAATTTACGGCACTTCAAGAGTAAATTAGTTAGTTGTTTCTAATAAAGAAGGTGTTATAAGTAACAGGAAATGTGCCCTTTGCTAATTGTAAATGAATTTAAGTTTTAAAATACTTTGAAAATTTTTAAATTGTATTCTCGCTATTGATAAATTGAATTATTTCCGGCATAAATAGGTGAAAGTTTTTTTCAAGTTCACTTCTATGTTGCTTTAAAAAACTTATGGAAAGTGCTGGGTTGATTGCAGATGATTTATATGTTTCCATTATTTCTAATGATTCCTTTAAGCCATGATATGTTTTATATTTTTGCAATCGATTTGTGAAAATGAAATGGAATATAAAGCCTTTTACTTTTTTAGGTAAGTGTTTGTAATTCAAAATTGTATGATAATAGAATTGAAAAGAGAAAATGAACAAAGATTTTTTTTGCGAATAAAGTCTAAAATTATTGGCAAGTAGAAAATCGAAATACATATCCAGAATTATGGCTGAATATCTACCGAAAGTTGGTCGCATAAATGCAACTGTTTCTCTCACTACTGGATGAGAATCAGTAAATTCGTCAATCTTTCTGTGTAAAATAATTCCATTAGCTATTTGTTTTGGAAAGTGATTCAATTTTTTACCCTTTACAAAGTCACCTATAAAATTACCAACTTGAATCTGAGATTTGTTATTTGAAAGCAATATGTGTGCTAAATAGTTCATGTATTTGGTTGATTTAATAGAATTTTTTTTTCGTTTTTAATTAAAAAAGTTTGGTTCTACTATAAATTGAATACATTTTTGATACAGCATCTTTTGAGAGTGAATGAGTTATTACGAATAGAAAATTTATATCATTTCAAAAAAATGCCTGATATATGGAATTATTATTCTGAAATTTGATTTTTAATCTTTATTGATTGGTTTTTACCCGTCGTATCTTTTCTTCCCACAACACCCACAACCCAAAAATTACTAAATAGAACATGTATTTTAACAGTTCTTCGTGTAAGAAATCAAACCATTCGGGATGATTTTTTACAATTATAGCTAACACCACGATTCTAAATATATTGAATAAATATACAATGAAAATTGTAAATGGAATATACCATAATTTTTTTTGTATTGATCCTTTGTAAAACGCAATAATACAGATCATTATATAGGTTTGTTTTAATCCGGAACATGCCCACGTAACTCTTACAGCATTATCATTCAAATGACGAATAATTATTTCATTTTCAAGATTAACTTCATAACCTAATAAAGACACAATTTTATAAGTTAAACTTGCTACATGTGTCGACATCCAATTAAAAGGTGCTGATATGTCGAGACTTAAAAAATTTACAATAGTATCTGATTCATCTCCAATCACAGTTAGTTTCCATACAGTATTTGACACTAACAATATAATAATGAAATAGATAACACCACTGAATTGCTCGACTTGTTTGGGTAATTTTAAATTTAGTTTCATTTAAATTTAAACTTTTAATTATAAAATAGGATTTTCAAACTAGAATTGATTAGTAACTCTGGAATATGGTACTTCATTCATTTTACAAAACTGATTATCAAGGTATTTGAAATGACCGGTTATGGCTATCATAGCAGCATTGTCGGTTGTAAATTCAAAAGGTGGAATAAACACTTTCCATGAATACTTCTTTTCGTAGTCGTAAAAAGCTTGTCGCAATGCAGAGTTTGCCGATACGCCACCTGCTAAGGCAATTTGATTTATTTTAAAATCGATGCTGGCTTTTTTCAACTTGTTCATAAGTATGTCTACCACTGTACTTTGAATTGATGCACAAATATCATTTAAATTTTCAGTAATAAAATTTGGATTTTCTTTGGTTTTATCACGTAGCATATATAGAAAAGAGGTTTTTAACCCACTAAAACTATAATTATATTCCGGAATTTGAGGTTTATTAAATGTAAAAGCTTTAGGATTACCAGTTTTAGCCAATCTATCAATATGCGGTCCACCCGGATATGGTAAGCCCATCACTTTAGCACATTTATCAAATGCTTCGCCGGCAGCATCGTCAATAGTTTGTCCTATTACCTCCATTTCGTTATATGAACGAACCAAAATTATTTGCGAATTGCCCCCCGATACCAACAAACACAAAAAAGGAAATTCAGGTTTGTCAAGGTCAGATATATCAAGTTTAATAAAATGAGCTAAAACATGTGCTTGTAAATGATTTACATCAATTAAAGGGATATTCAAAGCTTGTGCAAACCCTTTTGCAAAAGAAGTTCCAACCATTAACGAACCTAATAAACCGGGACCACGGGTAAAAGCAATAGCGTTTAAATCAGTTTTTTGCACATTAGCGAGTCGCAAAGCCTCATGCACAACAGGTATAATGTTTTGTTGGTGTGCCCGCGAAGCCAACTCAGGAACCACACCACCAAAGTTAGCGTGTACACTTTGATTTGCTGTTACATTCGAAAGTAATATGCCATCGCTTATTACAGATGCTGATGTGTCATCGCATGATGATTCGATACCTAAAATTATAATAGAACTCATTTTTTAAAAAGCGAGGTATGAAAATTGATATAAAAATATGATGAATGTTCTGCCCCCCAGCCCCCTAAAGGGGGTGTAAGTGGTGAATTTATAAAAGTTTACTCGGTAAAAGACACTTGATTTTAGTTTATGTTGTATTCATTTTCAAACTATCATTAATTTCCTAAATGTAAAAAACAGACTTATTTGTATTTTTTTGAAGTCAAATAATACCAAAATAGGTTTAAAGTAGTAACAAAAATATGATATAATTTAAATAAACAATTATTTAGATTTTATTAATGTTTTGGTTCAAACATAATATGCATATTCACGATTTATTTTTTACTTTTGTAAATTAATGCCCAAAGGTATAAAAAAAACAGCAAAAATACTGAAAAACCTGATTGCAATTATCATTATAATTTTTGCAATCGTACCTATCTTACTCTATAGCAGTAAGGTACAAAACTTTGTGGCTAAAAGTGTGATTTCAGAATTATCTTCAAAAATCAATTCGAAACTCAGTATAGAAAGTATCGAATATGTAATGTTTAATAAAATAAAAATTAACAAGCTTTATATTGAAGACCAACAAAAAGATAGTTTAATTTATATTGATGTGCTTAATGCTCATTTTAGTTTAAAAGATTTGTTCTATGGTAAAGTTATATTCACAACTTTAGAATTAAATAAGCTTCGAGCTAATTTTAAAGTAGATAGCTCAGGCCATAATAATATAGATTTTTTACTAAAAGCATTTAAGAATAACAATAAGAAAGATTCAACCAATGTTGAGTACAAAATTAAATCTTTAAAAATAAAGGATTCATATTTTTCTTTTTCTAAACAAAATGGTAAACGCCCAATTTTAAAAGATATTTTAAATCCCGATAGTTTGCGTTTTTCGAATATTAATGTTGATTTGGCACTGAATGTTTTGAAGAATGACACTATAAATTTAGTTTTAAAATCATTAAACTGTGATGAACGATCAGGTCTGAAAATCAAAAATATTTCAACTTTGATTGCCGGAGGTAAGAAGGGCGCATTAATTCCTTTGTTGAATTTTGAATTAGCCAATACTAATCTGAATATTAATGATATAGAATTGACCTATGACAGTCTATCCGACTTTAAAGACTTTACACATAAAATTAAGTTGAAAATTCCGATTGAAAATTCCAGCATACAATTAAGGGACTTAAAATCAATTGTACCTCAGTTTAAAAACACAAATTATAAATTAGAAATTAATGGCAATATTTCTGGTCGATTATCGAATTTAAGATTTAAAAAAATGGAATTTAAATATGGAAAATCTTTGTATTTGAATGCCGATTTGGATATAAGTGGTTTGCCAAAAATTGAAGATGCATTTATTTACTCGAACATCAACAATTTGAAAATTGACAAAAGTGATATTCAGGATTTGATTTCGATGTTAACCAATAAGCCATTTATACTGCCAAACGAGCTAAGCACTTTGGGTACAGTTGTTTACAAAGGGAATATTACCGGATTTTTAAGCAGTTTGGTGGCTTATGGAAATTTAAACACAAATTTAGGAAGTGTTTCGACCGATATTTTGTTGAAGTTTGAAAATAAACTAAAGAATTTGAGATACAACGGAAATATAAAATCCAACAACCTGCAACTTGGGAAATTATTGAATGATAAAAAACTTGGTTTGATATCATTTAATTTAAATTCCAATGGTTTGAAAAAGGAAAATTCTTCTGTTCAAGGTAATGTAAAAGCTATTTTTAATGAAATTCAATACAACAATTATGCATATAAAGATGTAAAATTTAATGGAAAGTTTGATGGAAAAGGTTTTGATGGTGGTATAGAATTGAACGATGAGAATGTTAATGCCAATTTTAAAGGGGTGATAGATTTAACTAAACGCTTACCTATCTATGATTTTGATATTGAAGTAACAAAATTAAATCTTCATGCATTAAAATTGACAAATAAATATCAAGGTTCATTACTATCATTCTACGGGTCGACGAATATGATAGGAAACTCTTTGGATAATTTGAATGGTTTTGTATTGTTTGACAACATAAAATTCACCAATAAAGATAAGACTTTAAATGTATCGGAGATAAAGTTTGTAAGTAGAACCGATATTAATAATTCGAATTTTCAAATTAGCTCTGACTTTGTAAATGGTTCATTCACTGGTAATTTTAAATACAGTACTGTAGGAAAAACGATTAATAAAATAATTGAATACTATCTGCCATCATTAGCACTCGAAAAAAAATCAAAAATTAGCTCATCAAATCATATTGATATAGATTTATCTTTAACGAATACCAAAGAAATTTCTGAAATTCTTGAGTTACCATATAAGCTTGATGGAGAAGTAGTTCTTGAAGGTTCAATTGATGAATTTAAAAACGAAATTGATTTAAAATGTTTAATACCATCAATTAATACATCAAAACAAAAGCTTCAAAACGTAAAATTAAATTTAATAAACAAAGATCAGTTATTAAGTTTAAATTCGAAAGCTCAATTGTCTGATATAAATGGATTAACAAATTTATATTGTTTAGCCTCAGTTGCTAAAGATTCTATAACAAGTAAGTTGGGTTGGAAAAGCGAAAAAAACAATTCAAATATTGGTGAAATTCAAACAATTACAAAGTTTAGAAGAGACAAGAACAGAACGGCAGCACAGATGAAAATTTTGCCAACAGATGTAATAATTTCCGATTCCATATGGAATGTTTTGCCGAGTAAAATTGATTTCAATTCGGACAGTACTATTTCTATAAGTAATTTTCGGTTTGAAAGTAAAAAACAATTTATACATATCGATGGAAAGCTTTCTAAAAATCAAGAAGAAGGTGTACATGTTTCGATGAACGAATTAAATTTGGATTATTTTTTAAAACTAATTAAGCTTAAAGGTATTTCAATTGGTGGAATAGTTACAGGAGAAATTAATTTGTTCGGGGTTTTAAAGGAACCAATTTTTCTGGCAGATTTAAAAGTTAAAAATGCCAGTTTGAATCAAAAAATATTATCCAACGCAAGTGTAAATTCAACATGGGATGCAAAAAATAAGTTAGTTGTGCTTGGCGCAAAGTTTTATGATGATTTTGACAAATCAATTGGTGAAGCTAACGGTGCTTTCTTTCCAAAAAAAGATTCCATTGACGTAATGTTTGATGCACATGGAGTAAGTGTTGAATTTTTAAATACCTATTTTGCAGGTATAGTTGATAATTTTAAAGGACTTGGTTATGGAAAATTAAGGATGTTCGGACCGATGAAAACTATAGGTTTTGAAGGCAACCTATTTGTAGATAAAGGCCAAGGAAGCATTAATATGCTAAAAACAACTTATTTTTTCAACGATTCAGTTTATTTAAAAAGAAAATCGATAGAACTTAAGAATTTAAAAATATACGATGAGGAGAAAAACCAAGGGGTTTTGAATGGAAAAATTACGCACGATGGACTTTTTCAGAATATGAATTATTCCGTAAAAATTTACGGAAAAAATGTAATTGGTTTGAATACACATGCCGGCGATAATGATTATTTTTTTGGGAAAGCTTATGCAACTGGAAATGTTTCGATTTATGGAAATGATAAAGTGGCAAATATTGATGTAAAAGCTACTTCACAGCCTAAAACAAAATGTTATATTAATATGGGAGGTGCTTCAAGTGCATCCGACAACAGTTTTATTAAATTTATAAATCGTAAAACTGAGGCAGAAAAACCAATAGAAACTCCAAAATTTGAAAAAAGCAAATTCAATGTTAAGGTAGATTTGCAAATAGATGTTACTCCAAACGCAATAATGGAATTAATTGTTGACCCCAAAGGTGGAGATATAATTTCGGGAGTTGGAAATGGAAACTTAAGAGTTCAGTTTGATACATTTTCGGATATAAAATTATATGGAACTTATGTTATAGATATTGGATATTACTTATTTACACTTCAAACTGTTATTCGCAAAGAATTTAAAATTGATAAAGGTAGTACTATTGCCTGGACCGGTAATCCTTTTGATGCTCAGGTAAATATCAGAGCATTATACCCTTTAACTGCGTCGTTAAGCGATTTGACGGGCGAATCAGAAACAAATAAAGCCAATGTGCCTGTGAATTGTGTTCTGAAACTAAATGACGAATTGATGAAACCAACTATCAAATTCGAAATTGACTTGCCTGCAAGCGATGAAGCTCAAAAACAAAAGCTTAGAAGTATAATAAATACCGAAGAAATGATGAATAAACAAATTGCTTCATTATTGGTTTTAAATACTTTTTTCCTTCCCGACGCTACAAATGCCGGTTTAACTCAAACTATTTCCTTTGCAACATCTACTTTAAGTTCACATATAAATAACTGGATACAAAAATCTTTAAATACTAAAAATTTCTCTATTGGCCTTAATTGGAATAAAACTCAACAAGGACAAGAGGATGAATTTAAAGCTAATATTAACTATCAACTTAACAAAAGATTTAAAATTAATGGTGATATTGGCTACAGAACTGATGGAAATATTGGTAGCAATGAACTTTCTAATTCCATTATTGACTTTGAGTTAGAATATCTATTAACAGAAGCGGGCAATGTAAGTGTAAAGGGTTTTCAACATACAGTTGACCGGTCGCAAGCATATTTGAAAAACACGAATTATACGCGAGGTGTTGGTTTTGTTTATAAAGAAGAATTTGAAACAGTAAGTGAAATGTTGAAGTATTACTGGAATTTTATAACGTTTAAAAATAAGAAAAAACAAATTAATGATAGTGTGTCAGAAAATGAATAAAACAATTATTTTATATTTCCTGT
>CAMBSB010000175.1 GCA_945870155.1 Paludibacter jiangxiensis
CAATGCCTTATTTTGAAATCGTGCAAGCAAATCGTCAATATGTTCAATAAGAGCATTCTTGGTAAATTCATCCGGATATTTAGCCAACAATAAATCAGCCGACTGCAACATCGTTTCTTTCACTTTGAACATTATTTTCGGCACTTCCAGCGCTTCATACAAATACACAAAATCAGGATTAAAACTGAACCCAAAATAGGCCGTGGCTGCGTGTCCTAAATTGTGAATAAACAACTTACGATCTACCCAGGCTTTCATATTCTTTTTAGGTGACAGACCTTCTATTTTAGGTATTGGATTCTTAAATGCCAATTCATCAAGTATCAGATTATTGTATGGCTCAGCAAAAACCTGCAACAAATCTTCTTCCATATCTTTTTTCAGCATAATGGGAACCATTTTGCCAATACTTGTCTCCACCAAACCTACTAAATCGCGAATAGGATAATTTCGGGGTAATAGTTTACTCAATTCATCAAAAAAATAGTTTGCTGCATTACGCAAGTTTTCAGCAATAATTATATCCAATGCAGCATTTTCTAGTGATTCAAACCTTTTAACTAAGCCTGCTGCTATCAATGGCATTATCATTGGCAATCCGTTTTGACCAATTGAAACAGCCAATAAGTCAGCTGTAGCAATTTCATTAATTACTGCCTGTTTGTCTTCAGCCCACACACCACGAACATTTTTGATTTTTAAGGTGGTATCCGTATCCGACTTTATAATGACATTGTAAAACTGTTTTTCATTCAGCGCATCAATAACCGGCTTAAAAATATCAATAAATACAACTTCATACCCACCACGACTAAACAACTGACCAATAAATGAGCGACCAATTTTACCGGCACCAAAAAGCACTAATTTCTTTTTACTCATTTCCAATTGATTTGCTTTAAATAACTTTGTTGATAGGGCAATAACCTGGATAGTTTTTCTCCCTCATTTTTTTCAATATAGGCACCTCCGGTATAAAAGCAGGTAAAGCCACCTGAACTAATTCCCCACGAAAGTGATTCGGGAAGATTGAAACTTCCGATAGGTTTTTGTTTTAATTGAAGTGCGATCGAAGCAATGAGCCCACCAACAAAATTATCACCACAGCCGGTTGTGTCTCCTTTTTGAATGGTTTCATCTTTAAGTTCTAAAACAATTTTTTCGGATACCGGAAATTGCTGTAAATCCAACTTCGCGAACAAAGTTCCATTAGAATAAGCATACACATCTTTACTACCGTTGGTAATTACGAATGACGACAAGTTCTCTTGTTTAAAGTATTCAGCAGCTTCTTGTATCGACTTTTTACCACTGATTTTCAACGATTCTTCACAATCCATCACCAATAAATCAATTAGTTTAAAGCTTTCGCAATTATTTCCCAGAGGCCAACAGTTGTTAGGTTGTCTTTTTTCATTTCTGAAATCATACACCGTATTAACTATTGTAATGCAATTATTGCTTTTGGCATTTTTGAGTAAGAGTGTAAGATTGTCGTGTATTTGTGGAACTAATGCAGTGCCACCAAAACAGACAATATCTGCTTCAAAAAAAGAAGCTGAGAGCATTTCGCTGTTGTAATTCCATGATGCTCCTATGTTATTGATAAATGTTCGTTCACCGTTACCATTATCGTAAGTAGAATCCGAAAGCACATCAGTAAATGCTGTTACTCCATCTTTAACTTTAATGTAATTTGATATATCCAGAGGGGTTTTATTTACCAAATCAGTTATTAGTTCTCCGGTTTTATCATCCCCTGTACAACCATAAAAACTTGTTTCGAATTCATTCTGAGGCAATATTTGAGCTGCATGAATGAGCGATACCAATGCCGGACCACCAATATTAAAATTATCAAAAGTGTTTTCGCCAATAATATCCTTTAATATTTCAGAATAAGGTTTGTTTGCAAACTTCTGAAGTTCTTCTGTAAACACCAGTTTTCCGGGACTTAGTCCTCCGTCACCTGAATTTACAGAAATATATTTTGAGAATCCGGGGCTTTTAAAATCAACTTTTGTGTATAAAAAATCTGCCAACGCACACCCTACTCCGGCAATTCTTATCATTTCATTTCTCATAAACTAAAAGAATTTATCATAATCGGAAGCAAGTAAATATGCAGGTAATTCATCTTCCACTATCTCAGGAAAACGCCCTACTGTTTCGTAAAAACAATTGTCATGTGCATCATCGTTTACAGCGCTAACCTCTCCAACAAACACTTTTCCTTTGCCAGGTTCACCATAAAATCGATGGTACAAACCCTGAGTCAAGCAAATACTTTCGCCTGGTGTGAGAATCACTTTTCCACCGGGCTCTACTACGCGCTCTATACCATCCACTTTTACGATTACCGGTTCGTTTGTAAACTCATTATTACTATCTGAGTTGTATAATTCCAACACTAGATTACCGCCACCACGATTGATAATATCTTCCATCTTGTTCCAATGAAAATGCATAGGGGTTTCCTGCATTTCTTCAACTATCATGGCTTTTTCGGCATAAGGTTTTTTATCATTTCTCAGGTTTCCATTGCGGATAGTAAAAAGAATCAGACCTCGCTTTTGAAAATCTTCACTGCCAAAATCAGTCAGGTCCCAGCCCAGCATGTTGTTTCTTATTTCGGCACATTCTTCTTTTTTGCCTTTCCAGTCTTCCGCTTTCCAATAAGCCCAAAGTGGTAATTTAAAATTCATTTTATCGAAAAACTCTAACGATTCGATAATAAGTTGATTAATTTCACTGCGTTTCATCTGTATTTATTTGTGGTTTTTATAGTATTAATTTTTGATTAGTATTGTTTTTTCTGTATTCAGTTGGTGTAAGCCCTGTCCTTTGCTTAAAATAAAGTGTCAAATAATCCGGATTTGCAAAATTGAATTTGTATGATATCTCTTTAACCGATTCATTTGATGATATTAAAGCATATTTTAATTCTTTGATTTTTAATTCATTTATATATTTTCCAGGGGAAGTCCCTGTAATTTTTTTGAACAAACTTCTAAATCTTGAATAGCTAATATTTAGGGACTTCGCTACATCTTCAGGTGTTTGATTTCCGTATACAGATTCTTGCATTAATATTTTTGCTTGATTTATTTGAAATTCAATCGAATTTTGTTCCTGTTTATACTTCTTATCTTTTTGGAGTATTAATCCCCAAATACGATACCCATCTAAAGTATAAGCTTGGCTTAAAAGCTTGTATATATCATTTTTATTAACCGAAAGAACAATTGTTTCTTCATCAACTCTATCGTTCTTCAAAACAGAGTCTACAATAGGTAAAGCTCCCATTATTTTAATCACGAATCATTTATAAATAGAAAAGACTCGGGTCATTTTAATCCAACCGAGTTTATGACCGGGCAATGCTTGAATATAATTTGACATTAACTGACCCCATTCTTCCTGACGATTATAATCACCAACTTTATTCCATATAGTTTCAAAATCCAGTTCTTCCGCAAATTCACAAATCATGAACAGCCGATTATCTATGTTGTAAATATCCATCAATTGAATACCTGCTTTTTGAATACCCTCTCCAATCTCAGTCCAAAAAGCCTCCTTGCTATGATAGTGTTTGTATTGCGCTATTAACTCCGGATTTTCTTTTAAATCTAAAGTTAAACAAACTCTGTTTGTTGGGAATGGAAAGTTTTCCACTTTATATTCTTTCTTTTGCATATTCATTAACGACTATTATTTTACTGATAAAATGGATTCTCCATAATAACTACCATAAGAAATTAGCACGAAAGACATGACCAGTACAAACAACGAAACTATTAATAATCTGTACGTTGACTTTGAAACCTGCCCCCATTCTTTCATTAAAATCCCTACAACATAACTAAAGAAAATCAGCATTGACATGTGTAAAACCCAACTTACAAACTGATAATTTCCCATAAATACATGAGCTAATCCATAGAAGAAGAATTGACCACACCAAAGAATCCCTGCCAAAGCTGACCAAATAAAATTTTTAAATCGAAGATTAAAGGATATACCACTTGATGAAGTAAATTCTTTCAGGGTTTTATCTTTAGTTCCTAATACAATAAACCAAATCATATTTACTAAAAAACAACCTGATGTCGACACAATTAACTTAGCGTTACCTTGAAAATATCCGACACCCTGAGCAGCAGCTATATCAGAAATAGGTTGTCCTAATTCCAGAGAAACATTGAAGAATGCAGATAAAACACCGGCTGCTAAGCCCAGCAAAAGACCTTTAGTCATATTGAAAGAAAAGAGATTGCCATTTTTTTGAAGTTCATTCTCTTTTTTAAAACCTACCCTACCACACATTACTATACCAATGATAGAAAGCAACATACCCGAAATTACGATATAACTTCCGGGGCGTGTAAAGTATTCAACTAAAGTACCTTTCATAATTAGTGGCACTAAAGTTCCTAAAATTGCTGATATGCCGATACTTATGGTATATGTTAATGAATACCCTATATGCTTAATTGCAAAACCGAAAGACATTCCTCCAAATCCATATATTACACCAAATAGAAAAGCTCCCCAAAAAGCCTCATGAGGTGCATGAAGTAAAATTTGAAAAAAGTTGGGTACAGTTATTAGCCCTATGATAATGGGCATAAGAAACCATGCAAAAAATGATTGTGTCAACCAAAAAGTACCCCACGACCATTTTTTCACCTGGGTTGAGGGTGTATAACAAGTTGCCGATGACACACCACCTATGGCATGGAAAAAAGTACCTAAAATCGTGTTTGTTGCATTCATAAGCTATATTGAGTTACTCTTTTATTGCTTTAAAAATTGCTTCAACATTCGCAGGTCGTATGTCAGGCAATATTGCTTCGTGGCTTGGCGAAATGATTAAACCTGTAGGAAATAATTCTTTTAATTCATGTGTTTTTTTTGTAACTTCATCGGGTGTACCGTTAACCAACAGATATTGAGCATCAACACCACCAAAAAAGGAACCTTTGTTTCCAAAATCTTTCTTTAATTTTTGAGGTTCCATATCGGTTGCCAGGGCTTGTATAGGATGAATTACATCAATTCCTAAATCAAATAAATCGCCAATTATTGGATAAATTGAACCACATGAATGGTGCACGACTACTAATCCATAACTTTTTGCCTGTTCCACTAATTTTTTAGTTCCCGGAAAAACATAGCGTCGTAAATCATCAGGCGAAACCATTAAACCACACTGACTTCCAAAGTCATTACCAATTAATACAGCATCTAAATAACCTTTCGTAGCTTCATAAAAAATGCGGTTAGCCTCAAGGTAAAATTCAGTTATTCTGTCAATAACCGCTTGAAACATATCGGGCTCAGCCATCATCATCATCAAAGCATCTTCCATCCCAAATGCTGCACAAGCATCTTGAAAATGGGCTGACCACATAATTCCCATTCGGGCATAGTCAGGAGAAACTGCTTTCACTCTGCGTAATGACTCTTCTACATCGATATAAAGTGCAGGGTTTGGCCAATCGAAAGATTCGACTGCAGAAGGATCAGTTATACCTTCAAAAAAACCGGGAGATGTAAGAGTTCTTTCATCCGGAGTATCTGCATGTACTTGTTTTGCAAAATTAAATGCACAAGCAATGTGATTCGAAGGCGGAAAATTATATGGCACTTCAATAGGATAAATGTCATCATCTAATTTCATCTTAAGTTCATGCTCTGAATTCACATTAAAATATTTATATAAATTATCTAGTGCTGAAGGCACAGGTAAACCCAACCATGAAGCTGGTCTATCAACAGATTGGCGGTTTACGGTAGCAAAAAAACGTTCGCGGTGTGTCATATTATTAGATTATGTTTACTAATTTAAATGCCATAAGGAGGCAATTTTTCTTTCGTTATTAGTTTTTGAATTTTTCTGCAAATGCCGATTTAATCCAAAATATAAATTATTCAAGGTGCTTATATACAGATTGTCGGCTGCAATTTGCGAGTTCAATGGCAATTTTACTAAACCATCTGATTCCTTCAATTTTTTTCTTTCGTAAATAGCCTGAAGATTTTCCAGAATTAACTGAGAAAGTTTATACTCATAAGCATCCTGAAATCCTTTTTTTCGAAGAACATTGTAAAATTTATTTACTTTTTTAAAATCTGAAATTGAAATTATACGGCAGGTATCTTTTTCTGATTTGGTATAAATAGTGTATGGATTCCAGAACTCAATGTCAGCAGGGATATTGGTTTTATATTCATTTACTTTACATTTCTTTTCTGCATTTGCATTCCCTAATCCAAAAGAGACATAAATTACTTTGTCTTTTGAATCAGGTTTTAGGAATAATGCAGTTGGAGAAAATTCTTTAATCAGTTTACCATTGATTCGCACCGAAGTTATTTCACCTGATCCTATAGTGGAAATAAATATTTTTTTATCACCGTAGTATATTGGAAACTTCTGTTCTAATTTATTGATTTTAGGTGGTATATGTGGATAAATCATTATACCATCAGCCTTATATTCATATTCAAACAGTCCCCTTAAAAATCCTCCGGGTGCTCCCCACGAATCATACACAGCGTTAATGGGCAGCCAATCCTGTTGAATTTTATTTCCAAAATCTTCCAAACCATTATCTAATCTGAAAATTGGTGCTAAACTCAGAATGCGTTCAAAACTTGCCTTAGCATCTTCGTATGCACCCACACGGTAGTAACCCATCAACATTCTTGCTTCTGTGGTTGTCCAGTGTCCTCCGTTAACCCATTTTCCATAGGTGAACAAGCCACCCTGCTCATACATATCGTCGTAAGCCGGATAATTGAGAATGGTTAAAGTATAAGGTCGTAGTCCGGGAATTGATTTTATTTTGTTGTAAATCTTCATAGCCTGTTCATCATCGGCAACCCGAAAGGCCATGGCATCATGATTTGGCACCATTTCAAAATATCCATGTTTTTTTGCACCATAAAGCCCGTGTTTTGTACCATCTTTATCCAACGATCGAATAAAATATCCTTCATCTGTGATAAAATGCTTTAGCCCTTCTGTTACTTTATCCTTTCTCTGTGCATACTGATCTACTTTCTTGAAATTTCCAACAAACTTTTCCAACTCAATCAGCCGATTTAAAGCAGCAATATAATTGACTGATATTTCCGCAAGATAGGCAGGTTCGTAGGTACCATCTTCTAATAATTTACCTGACCCTGCATAACTTGGAGCTAAAAGATTGGCAGCTGTTCCCATTAAAAATATGTTTTTTACTGTATCTCGTCGCAAATCGATAAAGTCTGCACTTTGTTCTAATAATGGCAGGTACTTATTTATCAAATCCCTATTTCTGTTTATCAGCAATAATTCGGACTGCAGAATAATGCCGGCAGTAGTCATTCCATACGCCCAATCGTGAATATGGTGTTTAGCATCTCCCTGCCTATATACAGTACCTTCCGGTATAGCGGCATCGCACAAACATCCAACAGGGCCAACATATCCAAAAAGATCTTTTCGAACACCATTACCAATGTGCTTAAACCACAAATCCTGCGAGTTAAGTATAAAAGTCTGGTATGCTTTATCCATAAATGGAAGCAAAGTATAGGTAGGGCCAAATGAATTTTGTATCCACCACATATCCCATTTGGGGAGACCTTCGGTAAAACCATCATATTTGGGGTAGTATAACATACTTAAATTCTCCAACTCAGCATCAGGGCGGAGCATGCGATATGCCTTATCCAACAATTGAATATAGGTGGTATCACCTGAACCTGAGAAATACTTTCCTTCGAAAATTGGTTGAGCCGAGCTACTAATAACCAGGAATATGAAATATAAAATCAATAAATTCTTTTTCATTATTTACTCTTTTTGTCATAATAGATAATACCTTCTTTATCCCATATTTTTGTAAGCTTATCCATTGAACGACTAAACCGAATGAAATTCTTTTTGTCGGCGTTTGTCCAACCAAGCTCAGCAAATGCAGCAATTCGAGGGAAAACATAATAATAAACATCCGATACTCTTGGAGTAACTTCACCCCAAATGGCACATTCCACCCCTAATACATGTTTTGCCAAATTCGCATCAATTCCTTCTGGTACTAGAGTCAGATTATACACTTTTTCAACCGGAGCTGATTCATAACTTGAATTCAAGTAATAATGACTGTGAGAATTTACCAAGTCATATCCCCTTCTTAATGCCTCTTTGTAAAGTGCAGGATCGCCCTTCCAAAACTGAACAATTGTTTTTGGTGCGAGTGTTTGTGTTGTATTTTCTCCTTCCTGAAAATCATTTACAGCCTGTCCCATTACTTCATTCCAGCCCATCATCCTACAGCCTTTGGCCTCAATCATTTTTGATATTCTATTGATAAAGTAAGTCTGAACATCAGCATAGTTTTGTAAACCTTCAGCTTTCATTAATGCCGTAATACCATTATTACTACGCCAAGCATCGTATCTGACCTCATCTCCACCAATATGTATGATTTTAGCAGGAAAAAGTGCTATAATTTCCGTTAACACATCTTCTATAAATTGATATACTTTTGGATTCGATACATCAAGGATATCATATTTAACTCCGTATGTACAAGGTACTTTAATTTTACGATTGTAGGCTCCCAGCCACGGATATGCAGCCACTGCCGAAGAAATATGCCCCGGCATATCAATTTCAGGAATAACTGTTATATGTCTTTTGGTAGCGTAAGCAACTATTTCCTTAATATCTGCCTGAGAATAAAAACCACCATTCACGGTACTTTGATAGACCAGCGAATCACCCCAGCCAATATAAGTTGAATCGCGCCAGGCACCTATTTTGGTAAGTAAGGGATATTTTTTAATCTCTATCCGCCAGCCCTGATCATCGGTCAAATGCCAGTGAAATATATTCATTTTCAATAGAGCCATCTGGTCTAACATCTTTTTCACCAATTCTTTTCCCTGAAAATTACGACCCTCATCGAGCAAGAATCCACGCCACAGGTAAGCAGGTTTGTCATCTATGCGACAAGCTTTGATTTTGTAACCACCACCAGCCGTAACCTGCATCATTTGCCGGAGGGTTTGCAATGCCCAAAAACAGCCAGTACTTGTTGAAGCATCTACAACAATATTGTCGGGAGCTACCCTTAATTTGTATGCTTCTTTCTCCAATTGCTTGTTTTGTATAAATACAAGTTTCGCATTCGATGCAGTTGTTATCTTTATGCCATAAGTTTTTGAAAAAGTGCTTGATATTATATTAAGTTCAGATGTGAAAGCCTTATCCAGATTGATAGTTAAGGAATTACAAAATTGAAATTCTCCCTTTTCCTCTTCCAGTACATTAGGAAATGGAATCACTGAAATCTTATCTTGTGCAAACAATGACAAGGCAAAAAATTGAATCAATAGTACGAGTGTTTTTTTCATTTTAATGGTATTGTTATTTTTTAATAAGGAATACATTGGCATCGTTTGCTTTTATACTATAATTTTCATTTCGGGGTTCATCACCATAAAATGCCTTCATATATTTCCAGTCTTTTTTCAAACCAAGAGTTGTGGTAATATCTTTATCACTATTATTCACAATTACAACAACTGCTTCTTTTTCATTTATATAATGTTCAGTACAGCTCAATTGAGGATTGTTTTTTTGAACTAATTTTGAAGCAATTATGTCTTCTGCAAATTCTTTGTAAATCTTCCAGTAGGGAGATGATTCAGACGAAAAAGAATTGGGTGTTTTTATTAAATTACTTTCTAAAGGAACAGTCAGAAAATATATTTTCCCGGCTCCATAATTATTAACCAGAAAAGCAGGATTTCCATCCTCTTCTTTTGCTATAGCCGTAGCGCCATCAAGTGAAATATTATATTTACGCGATGACCAGAAAGTGTACGAAAATTTTTCTTGTCCTTCGTGCTTTATTACTGTGCCGCCAAGTCGTGTCTGGCTTGTGTTAATTATAAATCCGGCTTCTTTCAAAAATGGTGATAAGAATCCACCTTCTGTGGAAATATAGAGCGTAGCGCCTTTTTTTACTTTTTCCAATAAATTTAACCAATCGTGACGCGATAATACATTACTACCACCAATACAAGGAAGTAGATATAACTTCGCCTCTTTCAGCGGTTGTGCTGCGTGTTGAAATTCCAATTCCAGTCCTGCTTGTTTGGCAAGAATATTAGCTCCATAAGCGTTTGCCCACTGATCACTTCCTTCGGAAAGAATACAAACGGCATCTGTTTTTCGAACCGGTAATGTCGGATAGGGGAATTTTCGTAAAAAGCTCGTGAATCCTGCCAGTTCATCAGCTACTTTTTTGGGTGATCTATCTACCCTGAAAAGTCCTAAATCTCTTTCATACGCATCCCAGTCGTAAGGTGGATGCGATAGGTTACCCTGATCATACGCACACCACCACATAACTCCCCGGCAATCATTTGCCCATAAATTAAATGCTATTGATCTGAAAAATTTCGAAGTGGCCAACTCACCTGCCTCCATTGGCCCTAATATGCCGGTTTCTTCTACTATACAGGTTTTCTTTGAGACATCGGCGTACAATCTGGTTTCGGAAACCGAATGCATAATGGCACGAATCGAGGTTGCTTCATCATGATTTGCATAAGCTGTAAATATTGGATAAGGATGGGTGGTCAAAATGTCGGTTAATTCACCCTGATCACTAATTCTCCACAAGGCACCATTTGATGCCGACAGGCCATGCATACCGGAAATAACTAAACGTGTATTGTCATTTGCTTTTATAGCATTGGAGATGGAGGCAGTCCACAAATAAGCCTGTTGATAAGTTTCTACATTGCCCATTTGATTGCACTCGTTACCTAAATCCCACGCCAAAATAGCTGAGTGGTCTTTCATTGTGTTGACAAAAGATTTAATAAATTTCATTTGCCACATTAAAGAAATTGGATCGGTCATAGGATTTTTTCCTTCCAGCGCAGGTGGTACAAAGAGTCGTCCACTCATCCAACCGGTTACTAATCCTACCAC
>CAMBSB010000176.1 GCA_945870155.1 Paludibacter jiangxiensis
ATTGAGTCAGTTTATGGATTTTGGGGAGGTAATGTTGGCGAATATGTAAGTACATTTACTCCGTTTATGTTCAATGATGAATTGGTAATACAAAAAGCTAAGAAAATCAATGTTTTATATACTGAAACGGATAAAACCACTTACATCGTTCACGATAAAAACAAGCAAAATCTTATCCGAATTTTCCCCAATCCTTCTGATGGAATTTTCTATTTTGACACACAAGAACACAATGTAAAATCTTGGGTTTTATATAACGCTCAAGGCTCTATAGTGAATGAAATGAGCACTTTGAACTATTCAGGTGTGATTGATATAACACCATTGCCTAAAGGAATTTATATTTTAAAAGCTAAAACACAAAACGAAATATTATCTCAAAAACTATATAAAAATTAAAACTATATTAATATGAAAGCAAAAAACTTTATACTTATGACTGCACTTTCGGTTACCGAAATACTTTTCGCGGGGAATCCACTTTTGGAAACTTACAAAACGCCCTATCAAACTATACCATTTAATTTAATCAAAACTGAACATTATATGCCGGCCTTCGAAGAGGCTATGAAACAGCATAATAAAGAAATTGATTTGATAGTAAACAACTCTAAACCAGCTACATTTGAAAACACAATAGAAGCGCTTGAAGAAAGTGGAGCATTGCTTACAAAGGTGAGCACACCATTTTTTAACCTGTTGGGCTCCGAAACGAATGATGAATTGCAGGCTATTGCCCAAAAAATTTCGCCTATCATGTCGGAACATGGTAATGCAATTACACTAAACGAAAAATTATTTGCAAGAGTTAAAGCAGTTTACCAAACCAAGGACAAACTCAAACTAAACGCTGAACAACAAATGTTGCTTCAAAAAACGTTTGACAGATTTGCAGAAAATGGCGCTAATTTATCTGATAAAGATAAAGTTACCTATAAAGAACTGTCTAAAAACCTGAGCCTTTTAACGCTTAATTTCGGTCAAAATGGTTTGAAAGAAACCAATAAATGGAGTTTGCTGATAACAAACAAAGATTTACTATCGGGCTTACCACAAGATGTGTTGGATATGCTTGCTATTAATGCAAAAAAGGCAAAAAAGGAAGGTTGGATGCTCGACTTAAAAGCCACAACTTATGGCCCGGTAATGAAATATGCCGATAACCGTGATTTGCGTCGCGAATTGTATATGGCATATACTACCCGTAACATGCTTGGTGGTGAATATGACAATATTGAAAACATACGAAAAATTGCCAATACACGCTTGCAAATTGCCAATTTACTGGGTAAAAAATCTTATGCCGACCATGTTTTAGTTAGACGCATGGCCGAGAACAAAGAGAATGTTTATGATTTATTAAACAAACTATTGGATGCTTATAAACCGACAGCGTTAAAAGAATATGCTGAAGTTCAGGAGTATGCAAATAAAAATGGAGCATATTTTAAAGTTCAATCGTGGGATTGGTCATATTATTCAGAAAAATTGAAAGCGGAAAAGTTTGATTTAACTGACGAAATGCTGAAACCTTACTTTGAACTTGAAAACGTAAAAAAAGGCGTTTTTGGCTTGGCAACCAAGTTATATGGTATAAAATTCGTAAAAAACACCAATGTTTCTGTTTATCATCCCGAAGTTGATGTATATGATGTGTTGGACGAAAAAGGCAAATTTTTATCTGTACTTTATACTGACTTTCACCCACGCGACGGAAAACGTTCAGGTGCATGGATGAGCGAGTTCAAAGGTCAATGGTTGGACGGAAAAACTGATAGTCGCCCTCAAGTTACCATAGTAATGAATTTTACCAGGCCTACAGAATCAAAGCCGGCTTTACTGACTTTTGATGAATTTACAACTTTTCTACATGAATTCGGGCACTCACTACATGGCATGTTAACAAAATGTCAGTACGAATCGCTTTCAGGTACAAGTGTTTATCGCGATTTCGTGGAGCTTCCTTCACAAATTATGGAAAATTGGGGTCCTGAAAAAGAGTTTTTAGATGGTTTTGCCGTACATTACAAAACCGGTGAAAAAATTCCTGCAGCATTGATTCAAAAAATTAAAGATGCCGAAAATTTCAACAATGCAAATCTTTGTTTGCGCCAATTGAGTTTTGGCTTTTTAGATATGGCTTGGCATTCAATCGAAACTCCTTATCAGGGTGATGTTATAAAAATGGAAAAAGATGCCATGAATAAAACTCAAATTTTACCTGTTATCAACGAAGTTTCGATGAGTCCAACCTTCAATCACATATTTTCGGGTGGATATGCAGCCGGATATTATAGCTACAAATGGGCCGAAGTTTTGGACGCAGATGCTTATTCAGTATTTATCAAAAACGGAATCTTCGACAAAAAAACTGCCGAGTCATTCCGCAAAAACATTTTGGTAAATGGAGGAACAGAGCACCCTATGACACTTTACAAACGATTCAGAGGCCAAGAACCAACTATAGATGCTCTGCTTAAACGCAATGGAATTAAATAATTAAGATAACTCAGCCCCCCAACCTCCAGAGGGGGGTGTTTTAGATCGTTATTTAACTCAACTTTCGCATTTATAACTAATAGAATATCAAAGACATGCACGGATGCTGTACTTTTTATATTTACAGTAACCTGCTCCCCTCAAATACTATTTACTAATTTCTTTCTCCTTTTGGAAAAAGTATCCGAAGGGGGATAGAGGTCAAGGAGAGGGGTTGGGGGTGAGGTAGAACGTTATTAACAAAGTAAAAGTTATAATCATATAACCAGCAAATAATCAGATTATATGAATTTGAAATAATCTTTATTTCAAAAAATTAGCAACTTGCGAAAGTTCAATAAATAATCAAATGTAAGGTCCATGTTCAATATTTTATATTGGACATACAATGAGATAATTATTAACAACTAACTTCACATCTCCTCTTTCGGAGGGGCTTAGGGAGGCTAAATTAAAAAAACATGAAATTACGACACATTATTATGTTTATGATTACAGCATTATTGTATTCGTGCAATGGCAACAATAAAGTTTTAACCTACGATGACTATCCTGTTTATGATGGGACAGATCTTGAATTAACTTATAGTCCAACAGCTTCGAAGTTTAAATTGTGGGCACCTACGGCAGATGATGTGAAATTATTGTTATATGATAATGGAGATGAAGGATCGGCTACAGAAATAGTAGATATGAATAAATCGGACAATGGTACCTGGGAAATAGAAATTAAAGAAAATTTAAAAGGAAAATTCTATACTTTTCAGATTAAAATTGGCGAAAAGTGGCTGGACGAAACTCCTGGTATGTGGGTAAAAGCTACAGGTATTAATGGAAAACGTGCTGCTATTATCGATATGTCCGAAACTAATCCTGATGGTTGGGAAAATGATGTAAGACCACCACTTAAAAACTTTACTGATATTATTCTTTATGAAGTTCATGTGCGTGATTTTTCTGTTTCGCCCAATTCAGGGATAAAAAACAAAGGAAAATTTTTAGCTTTTACTGAAATTGGAACCAAAAACACAGCCGGACAAGCAACCGGAATTGATCATTTAAAGGAATTAGGCATTACGCATGTACATTTATTACCATCATATGATTTTGCATCGATTGACGAAAGCAAACTTGAAGAAAATAAATATAACTGGGGTTATGATCCATTGAATTATAATGTGCCCGAAGGAAGCTATTCCACCAACCCCAGAGATCCAAAATCCAGAATTCTGGAATTTAAAAAGATGGTTCAGGCTTTGCACAGTTCCGGCATCAGGGTGATTATGGATGTGGTTTATAATCATACCTATACGGGCGAAAAATCACACCTAAACTTAACTGCACCGGGTTATTTTTATCGTTTTAATGCCGACAGTACCTGGTCCAATGCCTCGGGTTGTGGCAACGAAACCGCTTCGGAAAGAACTATGATGCGTAAATTTATAGTGGAATCGGTTGTGCATTGGGCTACTGAGTATCATGTTGATGGATTCAGATTTGATTTGATGGGCATACACGATATTGAAACAATGAACGAAGTACGTGCGGCTTTAGATAAAATTGATCCGACCATTTTTATATATGGCGAAGGCTGGACCGCTGCAGGTTCACCATTGGCCGAAGAAAAACGTGCTGTCAAGAAAAATGCTAAACAGCTGAAAAACATTGCTGTGTTTAGCGATGATATCAGAGATGCTTTAAAAGGCAGTTGGATGCATTCCGAAATTCCGGGATTTGTTTCGGGAACTGATAGTTTAGAAGAAAGTGTCAAGTTTGGAATTGTTGGTGGAGGCACTCACTCGCAAGTTGATTATACCAAATTGATATATTCCAAGGAGTCTTATGTTAACAATCCAACTCAAATTATCAATTATGTTTCGTGTCATGACGACATGTGTTTGGTTGATAAATTAAATGAATCGAAACCTCTCAATGCAAGTGTCGAAGAATTAATCAGATTCAATAAATTAGCGCAAACTATAGTATTCACGGCTCAAGGTGTGCCATTTATTTATGCCGGTGAAGAGTTGTACCGGAATAAAAAAGGAGTTCATAATACCTATCAATCGCCCGACTCCATCAACCAGATTGATTGGGACTTTAAAACAAAAAACAAGGATATTTATAGCTATTATCAGGGACTAATTTCTTTGCGCAAAGCACATGCAGCATTTAGAATTCCAACTCAGGACTTGGTACAAAAACATTTGAAATTCATTGATTTACAAATACCTAATGTAATAGCATACACGCTTACCGACCATGTTAATGGTGAAAAATGGAAAGATATATTAGTTATTTACAATGGAAACCGCAAAGCAAAATCAATTACAATTCCAGAAGGAGTCTGGAATGTGGTTTGTCACAATGGTTTAATAAATTTAAATGGTTTATTTCAGGTAAAAACCACAAATTTTATTGTTGCACCATCATCGGCGAGTATTATGTATTTTGAAAAGGAAAAAGAAAAAACCCTAGCCCCTAAAAAAACCCTAGCCCCTAAAGGGGAATAAGAGAAAGAAGAACCCCTAAAGGGAAATAAAAAATATTAGTATTGATATATTAATCCACTCAGAAAAGTCAAATTTTAATTTTTGAACGCTAAGAACGCCAAGACACGAAGACGCAAAGTGCTGATATTCAAATTGTATTTTCTTAGCGACTTTGCAACTTTGTGTACTTTGCGTTAAGAAAAACACTTTTCGGAGTATACTCATATATTAAAGATTTAAAAATAAAATAAGTACAGATTAAACAAAACTAACTCTTGTTCCCCTTTAGAGGTTAGGGTGGTTTTTAAAAATATATTTATGAAAGAAGAAGAAAAAATTACAGGATTACCTGAAAATGCCTCCCGTGAATTGAGAGAAGGTGAAGAGTATAAACCCATTTTATCTGCCGATAAAAACTACCCCGAAGTAAATCTTCGCTCAGTGGTATGGGGATTATTGATGGCAGTATTGTTTTCGGCTGCCGCAGCTTATTTAGGTTTAAAAATCGGACAAGTATTTGAAGCTGCTATCCCCATTGCCATTATTGCCGTGGGACTTTCCAGCGCATCCAAACGCAAAGGCGCTTTGGGCGAAAACGTGATTATTCAATCCATAGGTGCAAGTTCGGGTGTAGTGGTAGCAGGTGCAATTTTCACTTTACCTGCTTTATATATTTTGCAGGCAAAATATCCCGAAATTACCGTAAGTTTTATGCAGGTTTTTCTGAGTTCGCTACTTGGTGGTATACTTGGTATCCTTTTTATGATTCCTTTTCGGAAATACTTTGTGTCCGATATGCATGGTAAATATCCTTTTCCTGAAGCCACTGCCACAACACAAGTTTTGGTTTCGGGCGAAAAAGGCGGAGATCAGGCGAAACCGCTTATTTTAGCGGGAATTATTGGTGGATTATACGATTTCGTGGTAGCTACTTTTGGTACCTGGGCGGAAACGTTTACAACCAGGGTTTTACCATTCGGCGAAGCTTTAGCCGACAAAGCGAAACTAGTATTTAAAATTAATGTTGGCTCAGCCGTGTTGGGTTTAGGTTATATAATCGGGTTGAAATATTCAGCCATTATTTGTGCCGGATCAGCCTTAATCTGGTTTGTTATTGTTCCGATATTGCCTTTATTGAACGACCAACTGATTCAAATTCTGAATCCTTCGTATACCGGAGGCATACTTGCTACCGTTCCTCCAGAAGTTATTTTCAAACAATTTGCACGTCATATTGGTATTGGAGGCATAGCCATGGCAGGTGTTATAGGTATTATCCGTTCGTGGGGAATTATTAAAAGTGCCGTGGGTTTGGCTTCGAAAGAGCTAAGTGGTAAAAGCGGACAACAAGATAATATTGCTGTAAAACGTACGCAGCGTGATTTGCCTATGAAAGTTATATCATTGGGAATTATTGCTACATTGATACTTACATTTGTGTTTTTCTATTTTGGCGTAGTTGAATTTAACCTACTACATGCAGTTGTAGGTATTTTGGTTGTAGCCATCATTGCATTTCTGTTTACTACAGTTGCTGCCAATGCCATTGCCATTGTTGGAACAAATCCTGTTTCGGGTATGACTTTAATGACTTTAATTTTAGCTTCGGTAGTAATGGTTGCCGTAGGTTTAAAAGGAACAGCCGGTATGGTAGCGGCTTTGGTTATCGGTGGAGTGGTGTGTACAGCACTTTCGATGGCTGGCGGATTTATTACCGACCTGAAAATTGGTTATTGGATAGGTACTACACCTGCAAAACAACAAACCTGGAAGTTTTTGGGAACTTTGGTTTCGGCGGCCACGGTTGGTGGTGTTATTATGGTATTAAATAAAACTTACGGTTTTACAGGCGATAATGCGCTGGTTGCACCCCAGGCCAATGCCATGGCAGCTGTAATTGAACCTTTGATGTCGGGTGCTGTTCCTCCCTGGTATTTATATGGAATTGGAGCTCTCTTATCCATTGTGCTCACTTTTTTGGGTATTCCGGCTTTGGCTTTTGCTTTAGGTATGTTTATTCCCATGGAATTAAACGCTCCTTTATTGGTTGGTGGTGCCATAAGTTGGTATGTGTCTACCCGCAGCAAAGATAAATCGCTCAATACAGCCCGACACGAAAAAGGCACGCTATTAGCTTCAGGATTTATAGCCGGCGGTGCATTGATGGGCGTTGTAAGTGCCGGAATGCGTTTTGGTGGAATTGATTTAATGAATCCTGAATGGGTTGAAAGCAATGGCGCACAATGGCTTGGAATAGTTATGTATGGAGCTATTATTGGTTATCTGATTTGGGACTCAATGCGGGCGAAAAAAGACACCCACTAAACAGACCCCCTAACCTGCCCCCTAACCCCCTAAAGGGGGAATTCAGAGGGAGTCAATAAATCCTGCAAAAAATTATATCTATCTAAAAATAACCATACTACTCTCATTTACTTTCTTTTTCCCCCTTTAGGGGGTTAGGGGGCAAGAATTAAAAAAAGGATTGATTAGGTTTAAAGCTAATCAATCCTTTTTTGCAACTATAAAATACAAATTATACAAAGTGGTAAAGAAATATAATATTGGCTTCCAAAGCCGGTTTTTTACTGTCCTTAATTTCAAGTGTTGCGAAAATCTCCGCTTTGGTTATACCCCGTAAATTTATCAATGATTTTAGACTTGCTCTACATCTTACCTCACTATTTACGGTTACAGCTTGCATAAACCTCAGTTTTTCAATGCCATAATTCACTGTTAATCTGGAGTTTTGAACATCAACTATTTGTTCCCATAAATGTGGTAAAACCGATAAATTTAAAAAACCATGTGCTATGGTTGTTTTAAACGGGCTTTCTGTTTCTGCCCTTTTGGTATCAACATGTATCCACTGATGATCCAGGGTAGCATCTGCAAAAATATTAATTTGTTCCTGTGTTATTTTAATATATTCAGAAGCACCTAATTCTTTTCCTACATACTGATTAAATTCTTCGAAATTTTTAATGACAATAGCACCCATTTTCAAGATTTTATATTAATTATTGCACAATTGGAGTTTATCTGTGCAAAAATACACATATTTTTTTATATTACAAATAAAAATCAAGGATTCCTTGTTTTTTTCAAAATTATAACAGATGAATCCACTCCGAAAAGTCAAATTTTAATTTTTGAACCTGCCTATCGGTAGACAGGCGCAAAGAACGCCAAAACACGAAGACGCAAAGTGCTGATATTCAAATTGTATTTTCTTAGCGGCTTTGCAACTTAGCGTACTTTGCGTTTAGAAAAACACTTTTCGGTGTAGACTCAACAGATTGTTGATTATAAATAATGCATTTCCAATCCAAATGTATTCTTAATTGACCCTTATTTCAGGATAATAGAATTCGGATATTGTCTTGCTTTTGTGATGACAGAACAATATCTAACGAACTGAGTTTGGTTTGCCTTTGCCAACAATTTGCAAGCATGAACTGAGTTTGGTTTGCCCTTGCCACAAAGTTGCAAGCATGAATTGAGTTTGGTTTGACCTTGCCACAAATTTGCAAGCATGAACTGAGTTTGGTTTGACTTTGCCACAAAGTTGCAAGCATGAACTAAGTTTGGTTTGACCTTGCCACAAAGATGCAAGCATGAATTTAGTTTGGTTTGCCTTTGTACTAATCGGTACAAGCATGAACTGAGTTAATTTTGCCCAAATACCAATAGTTACAAGCATTTCTGAACTTTACTAATAAAAAAATATTATTTTTATTAGTTTTTATCAAAATATTATCTATATTTGCAATGTAAAAATTAAACAATATGGATGTTAATATTGCATAAAGGATGAAGTCTGTTTTTATTATTGATTAAATTAGTAAAATTGTTTTCATAATGTGATATAAAGAATTGGTAAAAAAAACTCCAAAAACTTATGGAAAAAAAATACAAGATTTGTAATCCTTGGCAAGCCAAACGACAGAGCCCAACAACAGCGTCCCGAAATATCTTATAAAAGAATGAAAGTTATATCTGGAAGAACAGAAATTTTATTTTGTCAATTAAATCAAAAAACAAGTTTATATGATTACAATTTCAAAATGTAGAAAATTAGGTATTGAAAAACAATTCAATATGCTTCATGAACAAATGAGAAAGAACAATGAAATTTTTTTGGATTATGAGTGTAAAAAAGATATGATATTTACTGAAATTTACGTGGAACAGGCGTTATCTAATTTAGGTATTGATTTTATAAGTGTGAAAGGGAAAAAATGGTATGAGTTTTATAAAAATGACTGGGAAGAAAAAGTCTACAATTCATTAAAGTTAATAATTGACACAAAGCACGAGAAATGCCTAAAAAAAATAATACTCTAAAATTTTACTCATCATTGGATATTTTAAAACAACAAAGATGATATATTTATAAATCCAATAAGTTAATACTTGAAAGAATTTTAAAGCTAATAAGTTGCTCAAAATGAATACACTGAAAGTGTTATACATTAGGAATTAATTGTTATTATTTCTTTCTTATGATAGTAAAAATAAACAACAAATAAACAATATAATTATGATGAATTCAACTTTTAAAAATGCCCACATCCTTATTGTTGATGATAAGGTGGCAAATATCGAATTACTTGAAGATTTATTGGAACAAAACGGATACACTAATGTAAAATCAACAACTGACCCTCGACTGGTAGTTGATTTGGTTGAATCATTCTTTCCGGATATTATTCTACTCGATTTGATGATGCCATTTATGAGTGGATTTGAAGTTATGGAAGAGTTAAATAAAACAATTCCAAAAGACTCTTATATTCCTATACTAGTGCTGACAGCCGAAATTAGCTTTGAATCGAAAAAAAGAGCATTAACAAGTGGTGCAAAAGATTTTCTGTCGAAACCATTTGATTTAAACGAAGTAAGTATGCGTATTAAAAACCTGCTCGAAACGCGTTATTTGTATCAATTGATAGAAAATAAGAATTTAAACTTAACTCTAAAAGTGATTGAAAGAACAAATGATTTAGAAATTGCTTATAAAGAAATTTCCAAAGCAAACAAAGAATTAGAATCATTGGATAAAGCAAAACTTGAATTTTTGAATATAATCAGCCACGAAATCAGAACACCACTAAATGGTATTAAGGGTTTTACTGAGATTCTAAAAAAACGAATTGACTCGCCACAGTTACTTGAATTTCTTCAATATCTTGAAATTTCGGCAGAGAGACTCGAAAAATTCTCATATCAAGCTTTATTAATTGCGCAGTTACGTACTAAAAAATATGAGCTCTATGTTGAAGAAATTCCAATTCTAACTTTGCTGGATATTGTCAACAAAAAGCAAAAAGCTAGATTAGAAAAGAAGAATATGCACCTTGAATTTAAGAAAGATACTGACCTCTTTACAATTAAAGCCGATTTAAATTTAGTAAATATTTGTTTTGAATGTTTGATAGAAAATGCTATAAAATACTCCCCTAAAAATGAAATTATATTGATGAATGTGTATTCAGAAAACGGATATACAAACATTGAATTCATTGATAAAGGAACAGGATTTTCGCATTTGGCTTTGAAAAACCTATATAACTTTTTTGGTGTGGGGGA
>CAMBSB010000177.1 GCA_945870155.1 Paludibacter jiangxiensis
ACTCTGATAAATAGCGATAACAATCTTCATCTGTTGAAAATGCTTTGTGAAACTTTATTGAATTCACACCTAAAAATTGATTTCGTTGATTCATGCTACAAAAGTAGCAATTATAAAAATAGTGGGCGGTCTAAGCGCCTATACCAATTAAACTATTTTATCTGATAAATATTTTATGTATTGATTCTTTACCTGATTTGTTAATCTTGACAATTAACATACCTGATTGAAAGTCTTTTTTAATTGTAAAAATCGGATCCGTGATTTTAGAAACAAATAATTTTTCACCAATTGTATTATAAATGCTAACTACGGCATCAACATTCAACACATCATTATTTTCAATAACAATTTGATTCGCAATGTTAGTGTAAACAGAGTATAACAATTGATTTGAAAATTTATTTAAATCAGTAGCTCCTGAATTATTAATTACCTTTATAGAATAGTCTTCGGCTTCACTATAATTATGGTTACCACAAGATACTGGCAGTGAACTAAATCCGGTTCTGATTCGAATGGTCGTAATTCCCAAAGTAGCATCATTTGGAACTGCAATATTGATTGGTGAAAGCGATGTCAAGCCATTTGAAACATTTTGTGCTGTACCTAAATCATATTCTTCCGAAGGGACATCGAAAGTGCTGTTTTTATTCCAATCAATCCAAACTTTAGTGTAAAATAAATTAGGTCCTGAAGTATTAATTTTGACTGACATACCATAAGTTAAACCCCTTTCAACAGTAGTTTTAAGTGATTTGTAATCGGTATATGCAGGAACTCCCGTAGATGCGTTGTTTATAGTATTGAACAGGACATTGGTTACTCCTAAACTAATGTTTTTAGTATCAGTTGGGTTACAGTATGTTAATCCTGCTGGTGTAGAAGCGTTTCCTGTTAATACAGTTGACAAACAATTAGAAGGTGAATTGATTTCATAAATTGCAAAATAATATGTCATAGCTGGAACTAAACCTGTCATGGTAACATTATTAGCAGTGCCTTCGTAAACTATAAAATTGTCAGTTCCAATTTTTGTACCTTGTCCAAATTCAGCATTTGCTGTAAATCCTGTTCCAAAAGGAGTATCACTTACTGCCGAAACAGCACGTGCCACTACCAAAACTTTGTTTCCATTACCTCTTGTCCAGTTTAAAGTTATTTGTTCATCCTGCATGCCCGTAGCTGAAAAATTAGTTGCCGGAACTGTAGGAGCTACGCAAGCACCAACGATTTTTAGTGTATAATCTTCGGCTTCACTGTAGTCATAATTACCACATGAAGTTGGTATATAATTTATTGAGGAACGCACACGCATAGTTATAAATCCTGAAAAAGCATTGGCCGGTACAAGTATAGATTTAGTTACAGTAGCATCGTTTGTATTTGAGCCAAAATCATATTCTTCGTTTGCTTGAAAGCTACAATCTTTGTTCCAATCTATCCACGCTTTGGTATACATGGTGTAGGAATAAGAATAATTACTGATAGCTAAATTGTAAGAATTTCCGGGTGTCAATTGCGTAATTATATCTGAATAATCAGTATATCTTGTTCCGCCAGACGATGAATTGTTAATGGTATTGAAACTTACATTTTCTATACCATAACTATAATTTGTTGTGCTGGTAGGAACACAAGCTGCACATCCAGTAGTAGTAAAATTGCCTGATAAGGCCGGATTAAGATAACAATGGTCGGCACTATTATATTCATATACAGCAAAATAATAAATAGAATTTTTCAGTAGTTCAGTAATTATTACTGAGTTAGCAGTTCCATCATACACCACATAAGTTCCGGCATCAATTAATGTACCTGTACCAAAAATACTATTAGCTGTAAAAGTTGATCCATTGAGTGGAAATGTGTTAATTGCAGTTTTTCTACGAGCCAACACGAGTACTTTATTGCCGTTTCCTCTTACCCAATTCAATGTAAGTTGGTTTTCCTGAATATTAGTGGCTGTCATATTAGTGGCTTGTGTTGTTGGTGGAGTACAAGAGTTACCACCCATAAATGTAAAGCTAACTGTTTTAGCAGTGGCATTACGCGAAATACCGGTTATAGGTTTGTAACTATTGTTACCAATCCACGATTTTGAGCTGGGTAATGAGCTGTCAGTAAAAGCTGTTTTACCAGTAGTACCCGTCCAAGCGCAAGTGGCACTGTTTATAGTTCCATAAGTGTTTAATCCTGTAGGATCCTGCGTTGCATTTTGAGCAATGGGATACATACGTTGAGGATGCGTAACATTGATCTCATTTCCAACATTTAACACACCACTGTGTATGTGGTAAATAATCATTCCACTTCCTGGTATATAACTGTCAAATTTGTGTTTTTCTCTGTTTTCAATAAAAAAGTATTCGCCTTCGGTGGTAGTATTTACTCTATAAAAACTGTTCGCATTTTCAGCAGCATTCGACAAAGTAACTGTTTGGGGCGAGTTTAAAGTTGTTGCAGAAGCCCAGTTATAAAACATAACTTTTGTCCAGGCATTGTGGTGAGCAGGAGTTGCACCTGCGTTATTCCAGTTTCCTCCCGCCATCATATCCCAGCTACCTGTACCATCATATTGTCCATCGCCGGTTTTATCATAATTGGTATCATAATAATCGGGGGCACCCAGTATATGACCAAATTCATGGCAAATGACGCCAATTCTGGTAATATCTGTACCTGAGTTTCCACGAAGCTCAGGCGAACATGAATACCTTGACACAGTTTTACCGTCTAATGTAACTGGTGTAATACCGCTGGCATGCGACCAAATTGCATCCGGATTTGAACCACCTCCGGCTTCTTCTCCATAACCGGCAAAAATAACATATACTCCATCAACGTCTCCACTTGCATCATTGTCATAATCAGCAAAATTTACGTTTGCATTAGCTGCATTAACTGCCTCAGTTACCAGTGCACGGGCATTGCCATTTGTATTGTTGCCATAATATGCCATATTATTTATTGCAGTATAGGGTCCGGCAATGTCCACTGTTAAATTAAATTGGTTATATGAGTTTTCAAGATAGTAATCTTTTACACTACCAGTAGCTCCATAAGCTGTATAGTTTACCTGATTAAACAGATTATTAAAATCACTTCTATTATCAACATCAGTGGTTTTCAAAGTAAATGGTTTATCAGCAAAACCCATTAAAATGCAAATGAGTTTTCGGCTTCCTATTGTAGGAAATGCATTGCTGGCACTCGATGTTTCTGTAGAAACAGTACTTCCCGGTGCTTTTTGCATTTTTACCATTTCGGAATCGCGAATAGCTCTTAATTGTTTGCTTATACTAATTTGAGCTTTGTTAAAAAACAATTTTTTAGGTGTTCGGGAAAGAAATAATAATTGTTTTGCATCCCGTTTATCTATATCAACTGCAATAATACCGGAAGGTGTTAGATTAGTTTGATTGTCTAAGATGGCATATTCAAGCATGCCCGATTTGTTGTGTAATAGCGTATAACCATCTACGGTTTCTTTCCAATTAAGGAACTCATCACCTTTAATTAACACTGTAAGCGATGACCCATCAACTTGTTTGAAATTAACCGGGTAAGGATAAGCAGTTACTGCTTGCATTTTACCAATATTTAAAAAAATAGTAAAAAATGAAATCGAAATCAGGAAAAGTTTTTTAAATTTTCTCATAATGTGAATTTTTTTATTTTTCAAAATAAACGTTAATTATTATTTTATTTAAAGTCACTATGTTATTTCATTAAATCATTAGATGTTTTATTTATGCATACAAAATTACATAATTTTTTTGAATTTAAAATAAAATGATAATTATTTTTAAAAAATACCCTTTATATTAGATAATCTTACCTGTAAATTATCTCCATATCATAATTCCACTGATTGAAATACAAATTGCCACCTTTCCATTCAAGTTCTCCTCGCTGAAAATCATAAGGTTCACTGCGGAGAAATGTTTTTTTTTGAGAAAGAGGTGAACCTATATTATCGTTAACAATCATTCTGTAAGCGTCAATACCTTTGATATAAAACTCTTTTATTTTATCATTATCTGTGTCCAAAAGTCCAAACGACATATCCAAAGGGACCCAACCTATATTTTCATAATATACTTCGCACCAATCATGTAAATTTACCTCGTTAGGATGCATCATCCATCCGCTTTGCCACTTAACAGGAATTCCTTTATATCGAGCTAAGGTCATAAAAAGCAGTGTTTTCATACCACAATCGCCTCTTCTGTTTTCAATTACGTATTGAGGGATATTTGGGATAATTGAATACTCCAAAGCGCTTGACCAGATGTAATTATTTGAAATATAATAATATAAGTTTTTTACAATCTGGTAAGGATTCGTTTCATTTTGAGTTAAGCTGTCAGCTAAATGTTTAATTTCATCAGTAAATATTATGTGTGGAAGCTGTTCAGCTGTATTTTTTTGAAATAACTTAGAGTTTGTTTTATAAGGTTGTATTTGAAATTTCGAAATGTCAAAGTATTGAGCATAAGAAGTATAATCAAAATCGATAGTAAAAACAGTTGGTTTATTTCTTTGTGTTTTTTGCTCAAAATAGATGGATCTTTGCTCAGAGTTTGCTTTAGAAATTTTATAATCGGCTGGGAAAGTATTTAACAACTTAATGTTTCCTTGTCGTAAATGAGTTTCTTTAGGCCAGGGTAACCAACAACGAATAGTTTCGCCTTCGGGTACTTGGTTAGGCTTTAAACTTACAGTGTATTTTATGCTAAAGTTTTTAGGCTGTGAAGGCTTTCCATTTTCATATCCTTCAGAAAAAAAGTTATTTACATAATTAATTTTAAATTGAGTAAAATCATCCAATTTTCTGGAATCTGCATTGATACTATCATTTATTTGATTAAGTCTCAAAATCAGATTTCCAACTGCATTTTTAAAATAAAGTTTTTTTTCGTCTAATATCCTATATTCCAGCCATTTGTTGTTTTCCCAGCTTGTTTTTTGTTCGGGAGTAAAAGCACCTATTCTTATATTTAAAATTGAATCGGTAATTGCTTCATTTTTCGAGAAATCGATATAAATCCTTTGAGCAATTTGCTTCAATGAGTCAGCAATTACATAGTCCTTTGATTTTTTGTCAGCATGTTTTAATATTTCATCACAAGCATTTATTGCAGATTTGAGTTCACCATTGCGAATCAGTTCCTTTACACTTTCGTTTGCTACCATAAAGCTAAAATTGAAAAACATCAAAATCAAAAAAAAACATATTCTTTTCATAAATTATATTGTTGATATTCAATAAATTATCAATTAAATTTAAAACACAAATGAATCACTCATTAAATTTAAAACTTAGGATTCATCCCTAAATTAAACATTACGAAAGACCACATATCACTTTGAGCATCAATAACTTTCCCAATCGGCTTGCCTGCACCATGGCCTGCTTTAGTATCAATACGAATTAATGAAGGATAGTTTCCATTATTGGCATCTTGTAGTGTAGCAGCAAATTTGAATGAATGTGCCGGTACCACTCGGTCATCGTGATCACCAGTCATTACCATAGTAGCTGGATACTTTACGCCAGATTTTACATTGTGAAGTGGAGAATAATTTTTTAAGTAGTCAAACATTTCTTTGCTTTCTTCACTAGTGCCATAATCGCTTGCCCATGCCCATCCAATCGTAAATTTATGATAACGCAACATATCCAAAACGCCCACTTCAGGAATTGCAACAGCAAATAAATCAGGACGTTGCAACATACAAGCTCCAACAAGTAATCCGCCATTTGAACCACCATCGATTGCCAAATTTTTGGACGAAGTATATTTTTCTTTGATTAAAAACTCGGCAGCAGCAATAAAATCGTCAAACACATTTTGCTTCTTCATTTTAGTACCTGCCAGATGCCAGGCTTCGCCATATTCTCCACCACCTCGTAAGTTGGCAACAACATAAATGCCTCCATTTTCTAAAAATGGGATTCGTGCCACATTGAAACTTGGATTTAAACTAATATTGAAACCTCCATATCCATATAACATCAAAGGATTTTTACCATCCATTTTAATACCTTTTTTGTAGGTAATAAACATTGGAATTTTAGTTCCATCTTTGCTGGTGTAAAAAAGTTGTTCGCTTACAAAGTCTTCAGTATTAAATGAGACCTCCACTTTTTTGAACACATCAGATTTATTTTGTGCAATATCAAAGCGGTAAATCGTAGGGGGGAAAGTAAAAGAAGTAAATGTATAAAAAGCTTCAGTATCATCTTTATCACCATTGAATCCACTTACAGTCCCCACTGTTGGTAGTTTTACATCAAATAATTTTTTTCCTGTAAAATCAAAAGCATATACATGATTAGCAGCATCTTCCAAATATTGAGCGATAATTTTGCCACCTGTTAATTTTACGCTTTGTAATACGTTTTTAGTTTCTGGAAGAATTGTTTTCCAGTTTTTTTGTTCAGTATTTTCAGAATCTACTTCCACAAGTCTTTGGTTAGAGGCTTGCCAATTGGTTAAAAGATAAATTTTACCTTTCAAGTTATCAACGACTGCATAATCGTTTTCAAAACCCGTAGCAAGTGCCTGAAATTGGGAATCTTTTTTACTTAAGTCCTTAAAATACAAGGAATTTCCGGTGGTTGATTCGGTTACTGTAACATAAATGAATTTTTCATCGCTACTAACATGCGCACTGCAATTACGCAATGGAAACTGTGGATTTTCGTAGATAATTACATCCTGTTTTTGCGATTCACCTATTTTGTGGTAAAACACTTTCTGATATTCGTTTTTATTAGAAAATTCTTTACCTTCAACAGGCTCATTGTAAGCACTATAATAAAATCCATCGCCTTGCCATGCTATACCGGAAAATTTCACCCATTTTATTTGATCTTGGAGCAATTCTTTGGTTTCCAAATTCATTACATAAATCTCGTTCCAATCGGAACCGCTTCGTGCTATGCTATATGCCAAATATTTACCATTATTCGAAAATGCAAACTGCGATAAAGCAACAGTTCCATCTTTCGATAATTTATTGGGGTCTAAAATTACTTGAGGTTCAGAATCCATACTAACAAGCTCATAAAGAACACTTTGGTTTTGCAAGCCATTATTTTTGAAATAATAGTATTTGTTATTCTTTTTAAATGGCGATCCATATTTTGGATAATCCGTTAGTTGTGTAATTCTTTTTTTTAAATCAGGACGAAAAGAAATTTTATTCAAATAATCGTAAGTTATAATATTTTGAGCTTTAACCCAGCTTTCAGTGGCTATTGAAGTATCGTTTTCAAGCCAACGATAAGGTTCAGCAACTTCGGTGTTAAAATATTTTTCAACAACATTGTCTTTTGCGGTTTCAGGATATTTTATTTTAATTGTAGATTTACATGCCGTCATAAGCATAAGTGGGATGATTAGTAAAATTAAGTGTTTCATATTCGTTTTCATTGTTTCGGGTTTCGTGTTTTGGGTTTCGGGTTTCGGGTTTCGGGTTTCGGGTTTTGTGTTTTGTGTTTTGTGTTTCGGGTTTCATATTTCATATTTCAAAGACTTGGTCTTAAGCCCCCATTTGGGGGTTGGGGGTCTTTGTGTTTCGTGTTTCGTGTTTCGTGTTTCGTGTTTCAAATACTTTGGTCTTAAGCCTCCTTTTGGGGGTTGGGGGTCAAAATCTCATTTCAATGCCTGATAAACCAGGTTATGAAAAAGCACTTTAAAATCAGTACCAGAATTATTTGGTTGTAAGTTGATGTAAAACAACAGAATAAGATCTTCTTTGGGGTCAATTATATAGTCAGTTCCGAACATACCTCCCCATCGCAACGAACCTTCGGATGCGATCGATTTATAAGAATATTTTTCGCGAAAATCATCGAAAGCCAATCCAAAACCTATATCACCACGCAAATCACCAACTGCATTTTTACGCATCATTTCAATGGTTTTTCTGCCCAAAATTCTATGACCATTAAATTCACCTTCATTCAGAATCATTTGACAAAACTTGGCATAATCTTCAATAGTTCCTGAAAGTCCGGCTCCGGTACTAAAAAAAGTTTTTGCACCTGAATAAGGATAAGTCTGAAAAATTTCACTCGGGTTCTTAATTAATGCTGTAGAATTATTCTTTTGATACAGAGTTACCATTCTATTTGATTTATTATCAGGCAAATAAAAACAAGTATTATTCATACCCAGCGGATCAAAAATTCTTTCTTTGAAATACTGATCAATAGGCTTGCCTGAAACCACTTCGATTAAATAACCTAAAACATCTATGCTCATCCCATAACTAAATTTTTCTCCCGGATTGTGTTCAAGGGGACATTTTGCAAGAATTTTGATAATATCTCCCAATTTTTTATTCTCCAAAGTATAAAGTGCCGATATTGGAATTCCCATTTTGTCGTAGATTTTCCTAACTTCATTGGAGCCATAGGAAATACCCGAAGTATGAGTAAGTAAATGGCGTATAGTAATATCCATAGTTGCAGGTCGTGTATTATAACTTGAATCAAGTTTACTAAATGAAGTAATAACTTGTGGACTGCTAAATTCAGGAATATATTTTTTTATCGGATCATCCAATAAAATTTTGCCTTCTTCGAATAATGTTAGAAGTGCTACTACTGTAATAGCTTTGGTTTGAGAAGCCATGCGGAAATAGTCATTATTTTCCAGAGGCGTTTTGTTTTCAATATCACGCCAGCCAAAAGCCTTATTATGAACCACTTTACCATGTTGAGCAACAAATGTAAGTGCATGAGGAATAGTGCCATTGTCCACCAATTGTTGTAGTGTAGTATCTAAACGAGCCAATCTTTTAGCATCAAAAGTGTTGGGTACATTTTTTGAATAAACAAAATTTTGAGGGCACGATGTTTTCTGAGCAAATAATGCTATTGAAAACACAAAAAAAATCAAGCCAAATGTTTTTTTCATAACTGATAATTACTTAAAATTAAAAAAATATTTCAATTAAAATTACAATTTCGAAATACTATATATTGTATTTTATTCATTCATAAAGCTCCAAGCGAGCCAAACCAGTCCACCGACACCTGTTAAAAGCGCTTTTTCATCAATTTTAAAATCAGCGCTATGTAAGCCTCCTGTATTTGCATTTATTTCACCTTTAACACCAAATCTATAAAAAGTACAAGGATATTTTTGGGTAAAAAAAGCAAAATCCTCTGATGTCATACGCATTTCCAAGTCTACAATATTTTCATCGCCCACCCATTCTTTAGCAAAATTCCGGGCTTTATTGGTTATAAATTCATCGTTGATAACACATGGATACCCCGGAGGAATATTAATTTCGGCAGTACAACCATATGCGGCAACAGTTTCGTTAACAATTCTGATAATATGCTGTTTAGCCTGAACTCTCCATGTTTCGTCAACAGTTCGGAAAGTTCCTGAGAGTTGAACCTCATGCGGGATGACGTTTTGAGCGCCATTGGCTATTAATTTACCGAAAGTCAGCACCATGGGCGTCATAGGGTGGCAAAGTCTACTTTTTACTTGCTGCAACGAAACCAATGTCTGTGCAGTAGCTAATACTGTGTCATTTAGCAAATGAGGTAAAGCTCCGTGCCCACCTTTACCATGAATTTTTAGATGAATTTCATCAGCCGAAGCCATAATTTTTCCTGATAGAAATCCCATTGTTCCTGTAGGGTAATCTACTGAAACATGTTGAGCGAGAATTAATTCGGGTTCAATTTCATCAAAAAGTCCATCTTCTAACATCAGTTTCGCTCCACCCGGTGCTTTTTCTTCACCTGGTTGAAAAATTAAAAGTATTGTACCTTCAAATTTATCACGTATTGAATTTAAAATTTTTGCTGCACCCAATAAACAAGCTGTATGAGCATCGTGCCCACAAGCGTGCATTACATTCTCATTGGTCGATTTCCAAGGAACATCTACATTTTCACAAATAGGCAAAGCGTCCATATCAGCTCGCAAAGCAATAATTTTTTTACTTGGATTTTTGCCTTCAATTTTCCCTAAAATTCCTGTTCCAGCTATTTCTGATCGATAAGGGATGCCCAATTTATTTAATTCATTTTTTATAAAGCCTGCTGTTTCAAACTCCTCGAATGAAAGCTCAGGATAAGCATGTAAGTGCCTGAAACAATTGACAATATATTTTTCATTTTCGATTGTAAGATTTTGCAAATTCTCTTTCATATTTTACTTTTGCTTCTTGGTATGTTCTATTCGTTTTGTTATCATAAAGCCTAAAAAAACTGTAACAATCAAAACATTTAAATGATTATCAAATATTTATGCGATTTATGTCAAATTTTTCGAATCACAAAGATAGTAATTTAACCTTAAACTTCTTTTTTAATGAGAATGTAAAAGGAATTATTTTTAAAATTAGTTCATAACTGATTTGACATTAACTTTAATTAAG
>CAMBSB010000178.1 GCA_945870155.1 Paludibacter jiangxiensis
AACCCGCAAGGTTGGCCGGTGGTGAATAAAACCGGAACAAATTCGCTGGTAAATAATGCCAAAACACTCAGTTTAAAACCATTTCCGGCAAAACCCGTTCGCGAAGATTTCAACAGCAATAAAGTGGGATTTGAATGGATATGGTTGCGCAACCCGGACATGAAGTTTTATCGTTTTTCAAACGGATTTTTGAATCTAACGGGCAGTAAATTCAGCATTTATGATGTTGAATCGCCCACTTTTATCGGTCGCCGACAGACTCATTTTGATTTCAGTGCTACAACAGCCATCGATTTTAATCCAAAAAAAGAGAATGAACAAGCCGGTATGTTGATTGAAATGAGCAACCGGTTCCATTACCAGTTTGTTATAACTAAAAAAGGGAATAAACGCCTGTTAAAAGTAATATACACGCTGGGCGACCTCGTAAATACTGCTGGAATTGCTGTGCTAAAAGCCGGTGATGTGAAATTGAAAATAAAAGGCGATACTAAAAATTACACATTTCAATATTCACAAAACGACGAGCCATTTCAAACTGTTGGCACACTCAATACCCGATTTTTAAGTGCAGAAGTAAGCGGTGGTTACAATGGAGTTGTGCTGGGGCTTTACGCTACCGGAAATGGTTTAGAATCGACTACTACAGCAGCATACGATTGGTTTGATTATGAATTTGCAAACAAATAATACGATGAAGAAGATTTTATTTATAGTTCCTTTGGCTTTATTTTCTGTGTTTTCAAATGCTGCTATCAGACTTAATGCGCTTTTCAGCGACAATATGGTATTGCAGCGAAATATAGAAGTGCCCGTGTGGGGTTGGGCTGATGAAGGCGAAAAAGTAACCGTTGAATTTGCCGGACAAACCGTTTCTGCAACTACGCAAAACGGAAAATGGATGGTAAAGTTAAAGACATTAAAGGAAAACAATCAGGGACAGGAAATGAAAGTTTCGGGGAAAAATGCTCTTGTAATTAAAAATATTCTGGTGGGCGAAATCTGGATTTGCAGTGGTCAGAGCAATATGGAGTGGGCATTATCGCGCTCTACAGGTGGCGAGGAAGCCGGTGCAGCCAGCACAAACGACCAGTTGCGCATTTTCAATGTGCCTCACAATGTGCAAATGCAACCTGTGGATAATGTTAATGCCAAATGGGTATTGTCTGAGCCCAAAAACACAAAAATGATTTCGGCAGTGGGATATTGGTTTCTGAGTAAATTGCAAAAAGAACTGAATGTGCCGGTGGGTTTTATCAATGTGGCCTTTGGCGGAACGGTCATCGAATCTTGGATGAGTCAGGAAGCACTGAATGCTATGCCGGTGAAGGATAAATACATGGATTTGGCAACTATGAAAGCCGAATACGACAAAAAGGATTTAGAATTAAAACCAATACGAGATGCCTGGCAAGGGTCAGTCGATTCCTGTAAACTAAATAATCTACCTGCACCACCACGGCCATCGGTTTTGCCGAGCGAATTCAAAGGCACAACTACCATTTACAACGGCGAAATTTGTCCGCTTGTGCCTTTTGCCGTGAAAGGAATTGCGTGGTATCAGGGCGAATCAAATGCTTACATTAACCGTGCTGAAACGTATTACGACTTATTACCGGCCATGATAAAATTGTGGCGCAACGACTGGCAGCGCAGTGATTTGCCTTTTATTATTTTTCAAATTACACCCAACAAAAAGCCACAAACAGACCCTAACGAAAAAAGCGGCATTGCCATAGTACAGGAAGCACAGTTGAAAGCCTCTCAGACAATTCCGAATACAGCTTTAGTTATTACGATGGATGTGGCTGAAAGCGATGTGCATTACAAAAACAAACAACCTATTGGCGAACGAGCTATGAAAGCTGCTTTGAATCTGGCTTATGGCAAAAAAATTGAATACTGCGGACCAATTTATAAATCGATGAAAATTGATGGAAATAAAGCGATACTCGAATTCAGTCATGCCGACAAAGGTTTGATGCAAAAGGGCGATTCGCTGAAAGGGTTTGTTGTAGCAGGAAGCGATAAGAAATTCTATTTTGCCGAAACGAAAATAGTTGGAAATAAAGTAGTTGTGTGGAGCAAAGATGTGTTGCAACCCGTGGCGGTGCGTTATGGCTGGGCTGACTTTCCGGCTGTGAATTTATTTAATAAAGATGAAATTCCGGCTTCACCATTCAGAACTGATGATTGGAAATAAGATGGCCCCAAGCCCCTGAAGGGGATGTAAAATTGTTTTGTATCTTAAAAAAGTAATCTTATAATCTAACGAATGTTGATCAATAAATACATATTTCTTTTAGTGCTTATCTATTTGAGCATTTCGCTAAAAGCTACGAATTACTATGTTTCGTCAGGCATGGGAAACGATGCTTACACCGGCAAATCGACTGCTGCAGCGTGGAAAACCATTACCAAAGCAAACAGCATGATGAGTACTTTGGTGGCGGGTGATTCTGTTCTTTTTAAACGCGGAGATGTTTTTACCGAACAATTAAATATTACAAAATCAGGCACTTCCACCAATAAAATAGTTTTTGCAGCTTATGGCACAGGTGCAAAACCGATGCTCAATACCGCGGTAACACTTAGCGGCTGGACTGTAACATCGAATCCGAATATCTGGGTGGCAAACTATACGGGAACATTATCGGAAGTCCGTTTTGTAACGATAAATGATAAAATTCAGCAAATTGGCCGCTATCCGGATGCAACGGCTGTCAACGATGGTTTTTTGTATAATGATGAATGCTGGGACAATAATAAATTTAGGGATGCTACATTGAATGTTTCTACTAAAGACTGGACCGGTGCAATTGCCGTTATGTACACCAAACCTTATCGTATTGAAGGAGTGAAGATTATAAAACATCAGTTGGATACTATTTTTACCAATCCTACGACAGCTCCTATTCATATTGGTTACAGCCATATTATCCAAAATCATCCGGCTACACTCACCACGCAGGGCGAATGGTATTTTGACAAAGCAGCTAAAAAAGTGTATTTGTTCAGCACGTCCAATCCTTCTTCGTTCAAAGTGCAGGCAAGCGCTACCAAATACGGCATGTTGCTCAGTTCGGGAATTACCGGTATCAGCATCAAAAATTTCAGTTTTCAGAATGCCGACAGCATTGCGGTGTACATTACTTCAGGAAATTATATTAGTGTCGATAATTGTACTTTTAGCAATACTTTGTATGGCGTTTGGATGGCAAGCAGTTCGAATATCAGCGTTACAAATAGCCGGTTTACAGACATTTACAATATCTCCGTTGGGTCAACATATTCCAGTTTATATCTGACTGTTTCGAACAATTTTATCAGACGGAATTTTCTGAATCCCGGGATGAGCGACATTAACAATAATGCTTACAAAGCTGCGATAAATCTTTATTGTACCAGCGCGGTTATTTCGTACAACGATATTGATAGTTGCGGCTATATTGGTGTGTATTACAATGGATGGGGAAATGTGATTTCGCACAATAGAATCGGGAATTTCAATATGCGTATGTTCGACGGTGGCGGTATTTACAGCTTCGGAACATGGTCGTTTGTACCTTCGCTGGGCATAAATAAATACGGAAACAATTTGATTGAATACAATTACATTCACGACGGTATTGGTTATTTGCTTGGAACTAACGAAGGCGATTCGTATAACCGCCGGCCGGGAATTTACAACGATCAATTAACTGAACATAATACTGTTAGGCGAAATGTGCTTTACAATACGCATGGCATTTTGCTGGCTTCAAACCATCATCATACGGTTACAGAAAACACCATTTACAACAGTGATGCGTTCAACTCAGCACATCCCGACAGGCTGACCATTTCGATGGAAGCCACTTCAGCGTACCAAACTATTACAAAAAACACCTTTTATAATTCGACTTTTAAAATTACGTTTAATCCCTACAATGGATTCAGTGTGGGACGTGCTAAGGACACTATTCCGCCTATGACCAGTCAGGGGCATCGGGTGACGCAGAATATTTTTTATTCCTCGCGCAATACGCGTCAGTTGCCCATGAGTTTTACTTATGGTTTTAAAAACTACAAACAACTGTTTGGTGTTTGCGACAGCAACTATTATTTACAACCTTTTGCACTGGATACCATGGTGGCTTCGATGGTGGATAGCGGCTACACCAAAACGCGCCGGTTGGTTTATGGTGTAAATGAATGGAAAAAAACGTTCGAACCCAATTCCTTTTTCCGGTTTGCAGAATATCCTGCTACTTTTACTTCTCCGCAGGCCAATCTTTTTGCTTCCAATTCCAACTTTACAACCGGCACTTCGGGTTGGTTCTACGATTCGGAAAATGTAACAAGTCCTGGCGGTTGGACGACTACAGGCGGATTGGATGGCGGCTGTGCACTACTCGATTTGACAACTGCTAATGCTTCACCAACTTCACTTTCGAGTGTTCGATTTTATAGAATGATAGGAACTGTGAATGAAGGTGATGTGTATTTGCTCAATTTTTCGACCATCTCGAATTCGAATTCTGCCAAACTGAATATCAATTTTACAAACACTACCGGTACAAGTCCAAAAACCTACAAACTGAGTACAACACGAAAGGAATATTCCATTCCCGTTACTTTTAATGATAATGGTGGAGGCAGTGGTCAATATCTTTATTTCACGCTTCACGACAAAGGAACAAGGGTTTGGCTGGATAATATCAGTATTCAGAAAGTGACTGTTAATCAGACTGCTGCTTCTTCTGTAGTTCGTTTTGAAGTGAACGAAACTGATGCCGCAAAACAGGTAAATTTAGGAACTTCAACCTATAAAGATGTTTTTGGAAATGTATATACAGGTACAATCACAATGGAACCTTATACTTCCAAAATACTGGTGAAATACGACAGTACACAGGTAGTTACTCATACGGATAATAATTCAAAGCAACATTTAGAGGTATATCCCTGTCCGAATCCGGGTAATAAATCGTTGAGTATTATTGTCAGAAGTACGGATGAAACCAGCACAAAAATGCGCATTTTTTCGATAAATGGTTGTGAAGTGCTTAACAGGGATTTTGCGTTGAGTGCCGGAGAAAACCGGTTTACAATCAATGCATTACCAAAAGGAATGTATTTTATCGAAAGTTTAACAGAAAATGGAAATCGAAATACTACAAAATTTGTTCAATAATTTCTCTCAATTCCCCCATTTGGGGGTTAGGGGGCTTAATTTTTTTTAAATGAAAAAACACATACTCCTGATTCTTTTAGTAACTAACCTTTTTTCGTATTCGCGCGATACCGATATAGGTTGGGGACCGACTATTTTAACGGATAAAAATATCTATGTTTCCACTACAGGCAATGACACTTCGGGCGATGGAACCATTGCAAAACCATATCTGACACTTACGAAAGCTAAAACTATTGCCAATACCGTAAAAAACAGCACTTCAAATGGCGTAACGATATGGCTTAGAGGAGGAAACTATTATTTGCCAACCACATTTTCGATTGCAAGCTCGGATGGTGGCTCGTTAGGAAAACCCATTATTTACCGTGCTTATACGAACGAAAATGTAATTATAAGCGGAACGAAAGCTGTAAATCCTTCGCAATGGGTGAACTATAGCGGACCAACTACTCGTTTGCATCCTTCTGTAACTGTTTCAAATTTAAAGGAATGTACGCTTACTAATCTGAATATGGCTGTAACCGGATTGATGCCCGACAAAATAAACGATGTAAATAACGGATTTTACCAATATACCAATCTTCCTGCTTTTTACTGGAATGGGGTTCGTCAGGATTTGGCTCGTTTCCCCAACGACTTTCCGAATTATATGGAAGTAAAACAGGTAGTTACGGGTGGCGATGCAACGGTTGCCGGTGTTTTTCAGTACAAAACAGCTACTTCCGAATTATACGATGCCAATATGAACAGGGTTTCGGGTCGTGAAGCGGCATGGGCGGCTGCAATTAGTCATGGTGTTTATGTGAAAGGTTACTGGCGCGTAAACTGGCAAATTACAACGCTTAAAGTAACGGCTATTGATTTGGCAAACAAAACAATGACAGTCACTCCGGCTGTAACATTAGGAAATAAATATAAACTACCGCTTGGCTCGGGGCACGAACCGTATTATGTGGTGAATTTGCTCGAGGAAATTGACCAGCCTGGCGAATGGTGTATCGATAATCAGGATGGAAAAGTGTACATGTACGCTCCGGCAGCAATCACTAGTTCCAATCTTCGTTTTTCGGACAATAAAAATCCGATGATTGATATAAACGGAGCAACTTACATTCAGTTTATCGGCATCGAACTGGCTGACAATCTGGGAAATGCCGTAAAAATTACCAACTGTAACAATGTACAACTGAATGGTTGTATCATTCACGATATTGAATACGATGCGGTGGTGATAAACGGCGGAACAAATTGCGGTGTGTTGAGTTCCAATCTGTACGATTTAGGCGCTTCGGGCGTTCTGGTGGGTGCAGCAGGAAGTGCAGTTGCGCCTTCGAACCATTTTGTTACCAATTGCCATATTTATAATTTTGGTTATCTGAATAATATTTATGCAGCTTCTATCAATCTGGCATACAAAAACATAGCTCTTTTTGGAGCCAAAGCCGACTATAATCTGATTCACGATTGCCCGCATGCGGGAGTTTTGCATGGTGGTTCCAATAATATTTTTGAGTACAACGATGTGTTTCGTACTTCGAAATGTTCCGACGATATGGGCGCATTTTATTGTTTTACCGATTCCAATGCTAACGGCGGAAATATATTACGCTATAATCTGATGCACAATTCGTTGCAAGGCGATGGCATCTACTTTGACCATTATGGGTTAAACGACAAAGCCTACTCCAATATGGCTTATCAGGTAAACCGCGCCTATTTGTATCGGGCAGGTTGGAATCAGGATATCCAAAACAATATTGCGTACAAATGCCGGCAGGGTTTTCAGTTTGCTATGGCATTTAGCGGTGCAAAAGCCCTCAATAATGTGGCTGTTGGGAACGCCAAACAATATGTATTGCTCAATGGCTCGTTAGATGCTTCGAATAAAACCTACAACACTATGAATCTGAAATTTACCAACGAAGCGACGCTCGATTTCAGTTTGCAAGCCGGTTCGCAGGTGTTTAAGGACATTCCGGCATTCGAGAATTTTCCTTCTTCAAAAGTGATTAGTGCATTATATCAGGCAGTTACAAACGCATGTTGCAAATATGAAACAAATAAAAAATCGATATAAATAAAAATCAAATTGCTGATATTATGTTATTTAAGTGTATTTTGATAGATAAAAATATACAACATAAATACCGTGCAAATATAGTACTTATTTGGACATATTGGACTGTTTTAGAACAAAAAATCCCACTCGAATGAGTGAGATTTGATTTATTAGAAAACAGCCTTAGAACTGCTTTAATCGCCACAGTAAGTAAACGCCAAAAAGCAACAAAACTACAAATGCAATACGACCGCACCAGATTTGGAAATTTTGCCAGCCGGTTAATGGGGCTTTTACCTGTTTGATCACTTCCACCGGATAAGGAACGCGAATTGTGTCATTGATAAAGATTGAATCTTTGACAATCTTGTTTTTATACAGATACCTGAATCTTTCCAAAATTAGCGTATCGCCTTTGTCCTTGACAAAAACTGAATCGTAACGGAAAATTGAGTCTTTGACGAAATTATCCCGGTATTCAATTTTTGTTGTTTCTACCGGAATGTGTTTTACCGATTTGCAGGAATACAACATCGTTGCTATTACTGCGAAAAAAAGTATCTTTTTCATTGGATCTTGATTTTAGTTTGTAGATTAAATCCTGCCTGTACTGCTGAAATGTCAGCGTTTCGTCCGTTTTCCACAAAACTCATGGCCGCAACAATTAGAATGTAGTCAGAGCCATCAATGGCGGTCAGTTGTTTGTTTCTTGGAATGCCCGACCACCTTTCAACGCTGGAAATATAGTTTTCAGTGTCGTTTTCGGTGGGTGGTGCCCACTTCGATATTATCGTTTCGATTGTGTCCCATCCTCTCGAAAGATAGGTTGCAAGCGTTACAAAGGCGGCTCTGTAGCCGTAAGGCATTGACGAGAAAGTTTTAAAACTCTTGTCTCTACCTTTGATTTCTCCTTTAAAATTATCGGCATTGTGCCGGATATTCAAAGGATTATTGTTCCGAAGTCCTCTCGATTTCATATTTATTCCTCCTGTTTTTTTGAGTTTAAGAATGAAATGAGGGCTTGTATTTCCTCTTTGTTTTCAAAGAGTTTCAGCAACAACTTTTGGATATCATCAACGTTTTTGTTTTCCTGTCTGAGGTTTTCAAACACTGATTTAGCCTCAATTAAGACTATCCCGATTGCGCCAATAACCGTAAAATATGGCATCTCAAACACAACACTGGCGACTATGTCGGCAATGGAAAGCATTATCATTAAGCCAAAGTAACTTGTCAATTTAGTAATGGTTCGGCGATAGCCGAAACTTGTACGGACCACTTTCAATTTTTTAGCTCGCTTTACTCCAAAAAATAGGTCAATGAGTACCGACACAAATACGCAGGAATACAAAACAGCTAAAACGGCCAAGAGTCCATTTAAATGACTCCAGTCTTTGTTCATTATGGAGGGAATAAAAAGTAATTTCATTTTGATTTGATTTTAAATTAGTGTATTCAAAAAATCCCGCTCGATTGAGCGGGATTAGTCTGCAAGAAAACAGATTGTTGCCTACCCCTAAGCAACTTCTACAGAACCCAAATAAACGCTGTTAGCAAGATCTTTGCCGTCTTCGGTGATAAACCCAAGGAACACTTCAACACTTTCGCCTAACCATTCCGCAGGAACTGCAATTTCTTGAGCTCCGGTGGTACGAGCGTTTCCAGCAGTTTCATAAACTGCTTCTGCCCGAAGTGGATTCAGCACTAATACCAACGCTTTGTCGGTGGCGTTAGCCATGTTTGAACCGGAATTGTCGTCCCAAGTCAAACCAATTGAACCACCTGTGGCGAGTACTGCGGCATTTGAAGCCGTAGTAAGGTTACCACGAGAAACCAACACTTTGGACAAGTCAACACTGAAATCAGGGAAAGCTCCCGTGATTGCGTTGTTGAGAATGTACGACATTGCAGCATTGAACGCTGTTTGTTTGGTTGTGTAGCGTTTGTAGCCTACACGGATAAAGCCAGTGATTGGCTTCAAAATACCCAATACTAAAGCAAATTTGCTGCGTTGGCCCATTTGACCATCAGTGCGGGGATTGGCTACAGAAGAAGCCTTAGCGCGCATGTAGCTGATTCCTTTCCAGCTACCACCTACGACGTTTCCCACTTTACCTGAGAAACTTCCTAAAATACCTAAATTAATCTTTCCCATTACCTTAAAAATTTATGGAGTTAATAAATATGATTACTTGGACTTGGTACGGCTCAAATATGGACTTTCCCTTATCCGAATGTAAAGATATATTGCAATTATGTAGCTGACACACAAAGAGTTTAGCTTGCTGCCGATTGCGTTTAGTTGCTTTTGCAAGGGCTTTTACACCCCTGCATTTTTGAAGAATTGGCGAACAAACGCTTGCTTGTACTCACTGACAGCTCGAAGTGTTTTTTTTAGATTCTGCTCCCTTTCCTCCAATAATTTGAGTGCCTGGACAGTTTGAGCAAAATCGGTGGCGTTTTTTTCAATGATTGGAATGTGGAACGCCATAACGCTGCGGAATGACCGAATAGTAATAAACGGAATGACTGAGCCATGCAAATGCTGTTCAAAGGCACGACACCGCCACAAAGCATAACAGAGGGTGCGAAGTTGGTCGGCTTGCTCCTGATTTTCTGCGATAATTACAAAGCAATTCGGACAGGGAGCTAAAAGCGGTTTTCCGCTGTTATTTCCTTTGTTTAGGATAAAGAAATGAGGATTTCGGATTTCTTCTTTCTGATTGTAAGACTTCAAAATAAAAGCACACATGAGGATAACGATTAAAGGGTGAATAAACGAGGGACTACCCCTGCAAATAATTTTTACCCCCAGAAAAGAGAAAGAAAAAAGAAAAGAAGAAAAAAAAGGATATACTCTTCAAACAGCCAGAGAGCGGCGGCTGTCAAGGTTTTTGGGCAGAATACTACCCGAAGCGTAGCGAGGTGTGGAGATTGTGCCCAAAACCCGTAGGGCTT
>CAMBSB010000179.1 GCA_945870155.1 Paludibacter jiangxiensis
GATGTGGTTTTTAACATGAATGGCTCAAATGCAATGGCTTATTTCCCATATCATTACAGTCCTTCGATAGTGGCATCAGGAGCCTGGATACTTTCGGATGAAGCTTTTTTAAAGACAGTTAAACCTGTCAATTTCTTAAAACTAAGGGCTTCAGCAGGTTTTTTGAGTTCGGATTATATACCTTCAATTACGCTCACCGAGCAGAAATTTGAAGGAGGTGGGTCGTATTATTTTACCGATAGTTACACATCGTTCAGTGGCACACGCGAAGGTATGCTTGGTAACTCAAACCCACGACTCGAAAAGGCCATTAGTGCCAATATAGGAGTGGATGCTGTTTTATTCAAACATATCACTGCAGTAGCCGAATTGTTTTATCAAAAACGCTACGATATATTGCAACCCGGCATAAGCACGGCAGTTTTGGGAATTGGAGCGCCTTATCAAAATTCGGGCGAAGTGGATAGCAAAGGTTTTGAAGTGGGACTGGATTATAATCAGCAGTTTAATAAGTTGATTGTTACAGCAGGAACTAAATATACTTTTGCAAAAAGTAAAATAATAAACTATCTGGAAGAGCCTAAAGCATATCCATACCTTTCGGCAGTGGGACGTTCGGTAAATCAGGTTACCGGGCTCGAAACAAATGGATTTTTTGAAAATCAACAGCAAATAGATAATCATCTGATTGATCAAAGCTTTTCGATACTCAAACCCGGAGATATAATTTACAACGATCGTAATGGTGATAAGGTAATTGATGAAAATGATATTGTAGCACAAGCCTATAACAGTTCGGTGCCCGAAATTTATTATTCGTTCAATTTAGGAATTTCCTATGCCAATTTTGGAGTAGACGCTGATTTTCAGGGAATTGGAAACTTTAGCAAAATGCTTACAACTACAGGTATTTTCCGACCGATGACAAATGGCAATAATGTTTCACAGCACTATTACGACAATCGCTGGGTGAGTGGAGCCGACAATTCAGCTGCGCGTTATCCTGCCTTGAGCACAATTGCCAATACGAATAATGAACGTAACAGCTCAGTTTGGTTGCAGGATTTATCGTATTTAAAATTGCGTAATCTGGAAATGTATTACCTATTGCCGGTTAAACTTATTAAACATGCCAAACTCACAAAAGCAAAGGTGTATGTGCGCGGTACAAATCTTATTTCGATTGATAAATTAAAATTTATTGACCCGGAAAATACCAGTGCACGTTACCCCACAACAAGTTCGTTAAATGTAGGTATGTCGTTAAACTTTTAAAAAATAATCACATGAAAATCAATAAACTGATATTATATTTATTACTTCCTTTTGTGTTTGCCGCTTGTGCCGACCTTGAGTATAACGAAGTAACAATTAAAACGAAAGATTATGTGCTTTCGAGTCGTGCGGGTGGTGTGGAGCAGTTGGTTACCAATGTTTATTCCTATCTCGATTACGATTTTGGCGATTATGGTGGCGCTACGCTTGCTTCTGCTTGCGATGAAGCTGAATATGCATGGTCAACTTCATCTGTAAAAACATTTTACAATGGTTCGTGGAGTGCAATAAACGACAATTCGAATACCTGGGAAAATAGTTACAGTGGCATACGAGCAGCCAATTTCTTCCTCGAAAATGCTGCAAACCTTACTTTCGACGATTTCAAATACAATTTAGATTATAACTCGTGGATGAAAAAATACAGTTATTTTCAGTACGAAGTGCGATTCCTGAGGGCGTATTATCATTTTAATCTTGCCCGTGAATATGGTGATGTGCCGCTAATTACAAAAACCCTTTCAGCTGATGAGGCTGATAAAGTAACCCGCACCAATGTGCAGGAGGTATATAAGTTTATTGCCGACGAGTGCGACGCAATATTGAATAATCTTCCGGTTAATTATACCAATAATGAAATAAAGGAAACGGGTCGTATCAATAAGCCGGCAGTGCTTGCACTCAAAGCCAGAGCTTTACTTTATGCTGCAAGCCCTTTGTTCAATACTGCCAACAATAGCAGTTTATACGAAGCAGCTGCCCGTGCCAATAAAGCCGTAATCGACTCGTGCACTAAGTGGGGAATAACGATGGGTACGTATGCTTCATTGTGGGGCGACGAGAACTTTAAAACCAAGGAAATATTGCTTGGTCGCAGAGTTGCTGCGTCTAACGCTTTCGAAACCAACAATTTCCCGGTAGGCGTAGAAGGCGGAAAATCGGGTAACTGCCCAACACAAACTTTAGTAGATGCGTATGAATTAAAAGCTACAGGTAAAGTGTGGAACGAAGGCGGAAGCGGTTTCGATGCTGCAAATCCATATGCCGGACTCGATCCACGTTTTGGATTTACCATTGTGCGCAATGGCGATACCGGTTGGCCAACATACAATACCAATGCCATCGAAACTTTTGTAGGTGGCCGAAATGGCGCACCACTTACAGGAGCAACTTCTACAGGCTATTATTTGAAAAAATATTGTGATAAAACTGTGGATTTGCGCCCGAACAGTTCTAATACCAAACGTCATACATGGATTATTTTCCGCTTGGCAGAGTTTTATTTGAATTATGCTGAAGCATTGTATTATTGGCAAAATAAAAACAATAGTTTTACCAATGCCGAATTTACAATGTCGCCCCTGGAAGCAGCAAACAAAGTGCGTTCACGTTCGGACGTAGCGATGCCTGCTATTCCTGCAATTGACAATTTTGAAACTCGCCTTCGTCGTGAACGAATGGTAGAGCTGGCATTCGAGAATCATCGTTTTTGGGATGTACGCCGCTGGAAAATTGGCGCACAAACTCAAAACAACATTAGCTTATTGACAATTACAAAAAAATCGACTGATCAGTTGGTGTATACACGCATAGTGAAACCCCGCATTTGGGACGAAAAAATGAATCTCTTCCCCATTCCGGATGCCGAAAGAAGGAAGAATCCAAATTTAAATCAAAACATAGGATGGAATTAATCATTTAAAGCTATTTACTTTTAAAATTTAATGAGTTATGAAAAGACATTTATTCACTGTCAGCATCTTGATTTATGCTGCAACATTTTGTTCATTTTCTCAAGTTTATTTCAAAGAAAATCTGTCGAGGTACACAGCCGGAAACAATTTAGAAAATGTGAGTCAAGCCAACGGGTGGACAACAAATCTGGGCGATTGGACTGTGTCAGGTAAAAATGATGGTGCTAATTCAAGTAGTGTATCACCTGTAATTGCTGCCGAAACCATGTCGTATTTGAATTATGCAACTACTTCAAAAGTAATTGTTTGCGACCCAACCGTAATGAGTACAACCACATCGTACCGACAAACACTGCTTCGGTTCAGCAAAGATGCAGTGTCATTAACAGCTCCAAACAATGTGGTTTATTATGCGTCGATGTTGAACCTGACGGGCTGTGCCGATGGCGACACCGGCCCAATCATGGGATTGGTAAAACAGGGAACTTATGATACTGACCCTGGTTATACCTTGCCTTCGAGTTCGTATTCTACTACATGGAGAGCACGCACTTGGGCAAAAGTAACAGGCACTCAGGTTCAGTTTGGTCTCAGTAAATCAGGCACTCCAACTGTTTGGTCAACAACAAGCTACAACCTTAACGAAACACATTTGCTGGTTGTGAAATACATCAACAATAGTGTTTCTTCATCGAGTACAGCCGATGAATTTTATCTTTTAATCGACCCAGTGGTTACAGAATCGGAACCTGCTGCTTCGGCTTATATGGCTGCTGAAGGAAATAGTAGTAGTGGAGGTGCAGATCTTCGTATGGCAGCTATTGTAAGTCAGAAACTTAAAATGAAAATTGGACAAATCCGACTTACAGGAACTTACAATGAAGCAGTTGCACCCGATGGAACATACCAACCCACAGGATTATCTTCGTTGGAACAAAATTATGCATTTAATGTGATTCCGGGCGAAAATAGTATAAATTTGCATGCCATTCAAAGTGGTTCACTATCAATTTCTGATTTAAGTGGAAAAAGAATTTTCAGAAAAACGCTCGTGAATGCTGAATCGATTTCAGTTCCTGTTCAGAAAGGTGTTTATCTGATTAAATACAGGAGCACTGACGGCGAAAGTTTCGTAAATAAAATTTGTGTAAACTAAAGAATAGTTTATACATTCTTAAATTGTTGTTTTAAAAGATGTGTTGTTTGATCAGGGGAGCTATATACGTGTATCTCCCCTGTTTTTTAAGACAGCAATGTTATTTAAAATGGATAAAAAAATGCAATTCAATAAAACCATGTATATCAGACCATTCATCGCGTTGTTGATGTTTTTTTATACCCTTTCGGTTAGCAGCTGTAAAGAAGAACTACCCGTTCCAGATGATAAAAATCCGGTAACGAATACTTTGTTTAAACTTGATAGCTTAAAGCAAAAAGGCAGTTACGAAAGCGACGGTAGTTATAAATGGGATGTCCATTTTAAAATAATCAGCACGGCAATTAAGACTGACTCGGTTGAATTCTCAATTGTCGGACCTGCCGAATGCCCCTTTACGATCGAAAGTAAAGCTGCGATTGTTTTGGTACAGCCCTTAAAATTTGAATTTAAGCATTTGTATATCACCATACCAGCAAAACTAATGCTGAAACCCGATTTTACCAAAAAATATACCTTCTCCATTGTACTGAAAAAAAATAAACTGATTGTTGATTCCAAAACCATTTCGATTGGTTATCCTCTTGCTGACCATCCACGGTTGATGGTTAGCAAAAACGAAATTCAGGATCTAGCGTTGCGCTTCAATCATATCGATTTTTCAAGCGTTAAATCAACTCTCAATTCACAAAAGGCTTATGTTACCACCGGAATAGTAACTACTGATATACCAAACGAATCAATCAGGCAAAAAATGGAGGCCCTGGCTTTTGAGTATCTCATTGATAATGCATATAAAGTAGAATCAGGCAAACAGGCTATTCAATTGGCTAATAATTATCTCACATCTTTCGGGGCAATTAGTACAACTGAAGTTACCGATTATGACAATTTGAATTATACCAACGAGATGATTGTGGGTGCAGCTTTGGTTTACGATTGGTGTTATCCCTTACTCACTGAAGATGATAAGATTAAATTGAAAAATGCCATGATTTCGGTTTGTAAGCGTACTGAATACGGGCTCCCAAACTCTTCAAACATTCAATATTTGTCTGGTCATTATGGTGAGCTAAATCCAACTGTATATCTGGCTATGGGCATTGCCTTGTACGACGAAGATCCTTCGTTTTTCCAGTTTGCGTACAACGAACAGGTAAAAGGTTTCGCCTTGAGTCGTAATGTGTGGGCGCCTTCGGGGACACATCATCAGGGTGCACAATACATACATGTTCGTCACAGTCATGAGTTGCTACAACATTTTATGCTTTCAAAAATTGGTCTAAGTCCGTATTTGCCGGAATTAAATACACTCACATTTAGGGCTATGTATGGAAAAATTCCACAAACCACTGATACGGATGGTATGCCCGAAGGCGATGGACACAATGGGCTGGTAATGAAAAATCCGCAAATTTATTATTTGTCGGCTAATCTTTCAAAAAATCCACATTTGCAGTATTTTTCAAAGCTGTTTCTTTCGGAAGGTTTGTTTCAGGCTACACGTTTGTTTATTTATCATAATCCGGCTCAAACTGCCACCAATCCTGAAAACAGCCTTTGTCTGACTAAATACTTCCCAACGCCTTCGGGCATGATGATAGCCCGCACAAAATGGGATTTAGCCGCTTCGGGCTTTGCCTCCAATGCAATGGTGGTTTTAATGAATATGAAAGAATATAATGCTCAGAATCACACCCATTTAGATGGTGGACATTTCAGCATTTACTACAAAGGTCATTTAGCACTCGATGCCGGCATTTATCAGGGGAGCGATGCTGCAAACGGCTGGGGGAAAGACAATTATAACAATTATTATTCAAGAACCATAGCACATAATAGCTTGCTTATTTACGATCCAAACGAACCGCTGCCTTATGCCGGATGGAATACTCGTGCTGTTGCCCGCGATGGTGGACAGTTCTTTTTTAACCGTCAGGCTTGGGATAATAGTCAGCAAATGCTTAATGCAGGTAAATCTTCTGAAATACTAGCTTACGATATCGAAAACAGTCAATCGCCTGATTATTCCTATATGAAAGGTGACCTAACTAAGGCATATAATGTTCCACCGGTAGTGGGGAGTTACCCTGCAAAAGTCGACACTGTATGCCGCAGCTTTGTGTTTCTGAATTTAAAAAACGATATTGTTCCGGGTGCATTGATAGTGCTCGACAGGGTTGTATCAACCAATGCATCGTTTAAAAAAACATGGTTGCTTCATACACAAAATCAGCCTGTTGTAAATGGAAGTGTTATTACTGCAACGAACTCAACAAATGGAAGAAATGGCAAATTACAAACTACAGTGCTGATTCCTGAATCCACGAATCAAAGTATTCAACTTGTAGGCGGTGCAGGTAAAGAATATTGGGTGCAGAATAAAAACTATGGCTCAGTAACACAGCAAGATGCCGGACAATGGCGGGTTGAACTTTCACCTTCAACCCAAAAGAAAGCAGATAATTTTTTAAATGTAATAATGGCTTCTGACATTAATAATACACAAGGAATCAATGATATAGAAAAAGTATATTCGTCGGATTCGCGCTATGTGGCTGTTCGGATTCAGGATCGCATTGTGGTTCAAAACTTGTATCTGAATACAAATAATAAGAAAGTAGACTTTACTTTGGGCAATGCTAATACGACCTACAAAGTGCTTGTAACTGATTTAATGTCAGGAACATGGACTATCAGTACGCCATCTGGAAATATTCAACGCACTGTAAACTTAACAGCAGGAACTGTTTATTTTACAAGTAAAGGTGGACGCTTTATTCTTACACAAAATTGATTTTATGTAGTGGTCAGAATATAATGTCGTATTTTTTAAAAGAATAGAACGCGGATTTTACGGATTAAGCGGACTTGCCTGCGGCAGGCAGGTAAAAACGGATGACATCCTGTATTCTATCGAGACGGATTTATTACAGATTTAAGTCATGCAAGCATGACTGATAAGAAGTCAAGTGCTTCAAAATCATTTCGACTTTTCGAATCAAAGATCAGCGTAGCTAAATTTAAATCCGTTTTATAAGCTAGATCAGCGTTTATCAAAGTTCTATTTTTCTATTTATTTTTAATTTGGTAATATTACATTATATCTTTCCAAAAACTTAATATATAGCTGTTAATCAAGATGTTATGAAGAAAGTATTAATGATCATCCTTGTGTACGAATTGTTTGTTTTTTCAACGCCGGTTTTCTCACAAGCTATTGATTTAAAGCCTGTATGTCCAAAGATATTAGGGATTGCCCATGTAGCTTATTATTCTGACAATTTCGAAATTGAAAAACAATTTTATGGTTCCGGTTTGGGGTTTGCTAATTATCCTTCACGTATCAATAAAAATGGTGTGGAAGATATGATTAAATACAAAGTTGGAAATAAGCAATCTATTGAACTTTTCATTGAAAAAAAAGCTGAAGATCGTCGTTTTTATCATTATGCTGTTTTTGTAAGTGATTCCGAACTAATGAGACAATACCTGGCTTCAAAAGAGTTGAAAGTGCCTAAAGATACAATTCGAAATTTTCAGAATTATTTTGCTTACGACTACAATAATATGATTTGCGAAATGATTGATATCAGAAAATATGGCTCTGCTGACAAAGAAACTCAACCCGCAGGAATTGCATATCATATCGATTGTGTTGGCTTTGTAGTTCCAAACATGCAAAACGCACTCATGTTTTACATCGATTTGTTAGGCTGTAAGGAAATTAGTCGTACTACCGACAAGAATATTCTTAAGGTAAAGCTACAGTTACAGGATAGTCCGGATACGATTGAATTAACCGAATATCAACAAAAAAATGAAATGCCTGATTATGGATACTTTGATTATTATTCCATGTTGACTTTTTCGGTAGATAAGGCAATTAATCAGCTAAAGAGCAATAATATAAAGGTTAATATTCCTGGAAATTCAAATATTAAAAAAATAGAGTTGAATGATATAAACGGAACACGTATACAAATGCATAAATAGTGAAATGTGCTTTTATTATTACAAAAGTATTAAAGTTTATACAGAATAGATTATTATGTTGCTGAATATCAAAGTCATCGACCTCTCCCTAAATCCCTCTCCAAGTAGAGGGACTTTGCGGGTGAAAACAATACACGAATCTCAATAAATGAGCTACAGTGTCCCCTTTCTCCTTGGAGAAAGGGTTAGGGATAGAGGTCTAAAACGTAATGTACAGTAAACGGTCACTATAGCAATCTAAGTTATATAATATCTATTCTATTGTTCCTATTGTTCCTATTGTTGTTTCATTTTCTTTAATTTTAAATGTTTGTTTCAACTAAACCCACACGATTTAGAGTGGAACCAAATTATTTCAATAGTCAAATTATCAACATTCAAAATACATAATGAAAAAAGTCATTTTATCGTTTCTGCTAGTCTTAACTACTACAATTTTAAGCGCAAATAGCTTGCATCCCAATATATTGCTCACAAAAAGCAATATTCCGGCAATACGAAAACAAGTCAAGCAACTACCCATGCTTGCAAAAGCTTTCGAAGCCCAAAAATTAAATGCCGATTTAGCATTAAACAAAGCTTTTGATGTACCTGTGCCAAAGGGCAAAGGCGGCAGTTTTTCGCACACTACCCATCTCGATAATGCTTCGGCTTTTCTCGATTGTGGTATTGTATACCAAATTACAGGAAACGAAAAATATGCTCGTTTTGTAATTGATGGATTAAAGGTTTATGCTTCGAAATATAAAACCTTCGGCAAACATCCCAATTGCACTCAACACTATCCCGGTGTGCTTTTTTTTCAGGAATTGAATGAAAATGTGTGGATGGTGCGGGTAGCTCAAGCGTACGATTGTGTGTACGAAAAACTAACAGCTGAAGAGCGCAATCTTATTGAAAATGAGCTTTTTGCTCCAATGGTAGCATGGGCAAGTGTTGAAAATAAACGTACCTTTAACCTCATGCACAACCACGCAACCTGGGGAAATGCAGCAGTTGGAATGCTGGGCTATGTAACAGGCAGGGAAGAATGGATAAAAATGGCACTTTATGGCACCAAAGAAGATGGTAGTGGTGGTTTTTTGAAACAGTTGGAAAGTCTTTTCTCGCCCGAAGGATATTACGATGAGGGGCCGTATTATCATCGTTACGCATTGATGCCTTTTGTGGTATTTGCCAATGTAATAAATAATTATGAGCCTGAACGAAAAATTTTTGAGTATCGCAATGCTGTCCTGCGCAAAGCAGTGGATGCAATTATTCAACTCAGTGTTCCGGGAGGTATGTTATTTCACTTTAACGATGCCGATAAAGATGCAGCCATAACCGACGAGGGAATTGTTTATGCCGTTAATATTGCATACAGTGCAATGGGAAAGAATCCCGGATTGCTCAACATAGCTGCCCGTCAGGGTGTTGTGACACTTACAGATGCAGGATTTAATGTAGCACGCGATTTACAATTGAAAAAAGCAAGTCCTTTTAATTACAAAACTACTTGGTTTGGCGATGGAAGCGACGGCACGCATGGTGGAGTGGCCGTGTTGCGCGAAGGTGTAGGATCAAACATGCAAACTGCTGTACTCAAAGCCAGTTCGCAAGGGCAGGGACATGGACATTACGACCGATTGAACTTGTTATGGTATGACGGTGAAACCGAAGTGTTTGGTGATTATGGTTTTGCACGTTATGTGGATATTGAAAGCAAGCGCGGTGGCGAATACCTGCCTGAAAATGCTAGTTTTGCCAAGCAAACAGTTATTCACAACACGCTAACCGTCGATAAGAAATCGGATTTTGAAGCCAATTACACTGCATCTACAAAATATCATCCTGAAAAATTGTTTTTTGTTCAAAATAGTCAGCTTTCGGCTGCCTCTGCCATCGAAACGAATGCATTTCCGGGTGTAAAAATGATACGTACAGTGGCTCTGATTCGTTTCAAAGAACAGGATGCACCTGTTTTATTCGATCTTTTCAAAACAATATCGGATAGTACTCATTTATATGAACTTCCCTATTGGTACAACGGACA
>CAMBSB010000180.1 GCA_945870155.1 Paludibacter jiangxiensis
TTATAACCTTAGCATCTCCAAATGGTCCGGTTGGCGACTGTGAAACTGCAACACCTTCGGTCGATTTTCGACTGGCCAAACAGTAATACAGATAATACTTTCCATTGGCATATTGCGCATCGGGTGCATATAAAAAATCATCGCTGTAAGCCACTGCATCATTTGCACCCGCTGAAGCAAACGAATTTTTTGTCAGCGTCCAGTTTTTCATATCGGATGTAGAAAGTACGTGGTATGCTTTTGAACAATAATAGGTTGGACTTTCATCGAGCGAACCATAAATATACAATTTGCCGTCCTTCCAAACGTGAGCCGATGGGTCGGCAATATAAACACCGCGAGGAGAAATCGGATTTTGAGCAACTACATTCGTTATCAAAAATGATAGCACTAAAAGACTCGAACAGCGCTTTATTTGTTTGGTACGGTAACTTCCCATTTCTCTTTTCCTGTTTTAATTCGTTTGTTGTAAATCGGTGTTTTGGGCATAAAATCAATGTCGATTAATTCCACTTTATTAGTTGGCGTAATGTACAATAATATAGATTGGTAGGGTTTAAATACCAATTGAAATGGTTGTGACTTTTTGTTGTAATGAAGTTGTATATTGATTGTATCTGTTTTTTCGTTTAGTGATTGCCCAAATTCCATCGGAAAAGTGAGTTGTTGTGAACGTGGATTGGCACAAAAAACATATAAACCGTCGGACGATTCCCTGCACCAAAAATCGAATTTCTCGCTACCGGTAATGAGTGCAGGTGTGGTTTGCGTAGCCGACCATTCGGATTTAACATTTTTCAGCAGGAGCAGTTTTGTTACAAGTTGCTGGTATTCATCCACCGATTTTATAAATCCAGGTTCGCTTGGAACTTGCTTCAGGCAAACTGGTAGTCCTTGGCTGGCTAATGCCAATACTCGTTTTAATGCGCTTATATCTAAAAACTTCACATCAATATAAAGCGAAGCAAAAGAAAAATCGCCCACTTGCAAACGTCCGTTTTTAAATGTGGCCTGTTGCAAAAAGTCGTTATTTATCCACATCGGTCGCCATGCCTTCAGCTCTTCCGGCAAATAGGTATAGCGATGTTCGTACTCGCCCGAAGCCCATATAAACTGCTTTTCGATGGGTAATTCGCCGGCAATCCAGGCATCTTCGGTAGGTAAATATACAGCCACTTCGGAGAATGAGTGTCCTTTTTTCATATAGCCCGATACTTTTTCCATATACCGATTAAAAGCAGGAATTTCGGCAGCCAACGAACCACTTTTGCCCACATGCACCGATGCGTAAAACTTCACCGTATCTTGTCCAGCTGGATTAAATGGCTTACCATGCCATATAATCTGGTTCACGCCATTGGCAAAAACTGCATCGGCAAGCAATTTTAAATCGGCAGTTTGTTCGTGCATGAAATGGTCGGCAGGCCAGCCGTAAATGCAAGTGAAAGTTTCGGCTGATACCACTTTTTTGCCCGACAAAGCTGCTGCCGAAGCCACTATATTGGAATAACTTGGCTCGTAAAGCAATGCTTCACTTTCGGGAATATCTATGGCTGCATAAGCTGATATAATATCAACCGGCGCACCAGCACATTGCGCCCGAGAATAAGCTCCAAGTTGATGACTTTTATTGGTAAATGGGTTGTAAAATGAGTCAATTACATAGCTCGAAATCAGTTTCATATAATCGTAACGCACACTTTTGTAGGGTTCGTTTTTCGAATATAAACTATCGATATACGGTTTTATCGCATAACTGTATTGTTTTTCAAATTCCTTTTCAAATCCATTGGTAGTTAAATAATTATTTTCCACTTCCCACGAGTCGCAAAAAAGTCCGGATATTGACCCTTTTAATGCAGGTTTCAATGCATTTCCGGTGCGCGTGGCATAATTTTCGAACGCCACCTTGCTCAGGTGATCAATAACATATCCTTTTCGGGGAAATTCCCACGAAGCTCTTACTTTTTTTCGCCAAAGTGTGTCGTTTAAGTATTTTGTTCCTTCGCCGAATGGCACTTTTGTGTCGCCAAAAGGCCAAAGCGAACCGAAGGTAAAATCAGTGCCAAGTTGCAAACTATCAGCGCAATGTTTGGAATATTCAACCATTTCTGTCCATTCAGCACTTAACCATTCCTGCCGAGGCGTGTAATTCACGGTATCTTTTTTCATGCGGTTGAGCGGATATACCCATGCTATTTCCACTCCACCAAAACCGTTATTTTTCAGCCAAACCAAGTTGTCTTTTATATCGGGCTTAGTAATAGTGGATGCAAACCACCACCACCGCGTCCAGGGTTTTGAATCCTGAAAAATGATTGATTTCTGAATGCTTGGAGCTGTTTTGATTGCAAAGGTATTTGGACTTATAAAAAATACGCTTGCAAAAAGATAAAGAAATAGTGCTGAATTTCTCATTTTTTACCAATTATCTGTTCTGAACGATGGCACAGGCAAACCTGTTGTATTGTATAAATAACCATCCGTTTTGGGGTAATTGCTAAAAGCGTAACGCACTGCCACCGGTGCTTTTACCATGGGAGACCAGACATTTAGTTGCATTTTCTCTATATTCATTTCAGCAGGATAAAACACTTTGTCGACTCCGGCAATTTCCAAACAATTTACTTTTTTACCTCCACTGCTTAAACCCAACGCCACATTGTTGAACGAAATAATGGCCATACTATCTTTTACCTCCATGGTTTTGAAAGTCGGTGTTTTGTAAGGCAATCCTTCGATACGATAAGTTTCGGACAATGCGCACATCGCTAATCGTTTGGCAATAGTTGCTTTTTCGGCAGGATGTATACAGTTTTCGTCGCCCAAATCGATGGTAGAAACTATAGCTGAATTTGGAATAAGTGCTTGAGCTTTGAGTTGAGCTTCGCGTTGCAAAGCAGAATTGAGGGCACCTTTGTACGGATAGGGATAGGGTGCAATTTCAACAAAATAAAATGGGAACTCACCCACATTGAAGTTTTTACGCCATTGTGCAACCATCGCTTGCAACAACACGGCATATTCAAAATAATTGATAATGTTCGATTCGCCTTGGTACCACAAAGCACCTTTGATAACAAAATTCTGGATGGGCGCAATCATACCATTGTACAACTTAGAAGCTTGATGCTGTGGCAGAATACCATCAACTGTTGTTTGAGCCAAAGCGTTAGGAAACTTTGCCAGCGTTTGGGCATCCATCCACGATTCAATGCGAGAACCACCCCATGCCGAACAGATAACACCCACCGGAATATTCAGTTTTTGTTGCAATTGCTTGGCAAATAAATAGCCCACAGCACTAAATTTAGAAACAGTTAGGGCATTTGCCACCGACCAATGACCTACACAGGTGTCCTGTGGACTTTGTGTTGATGCATGTTCCACTTTAAAAAAACGAATTTGACTATTTTCAGCACCCGATAGAATTTCAACGGAATTGGCGATAGGCTGATCTTCAAACCCTTCCACCGGCATTTCCATATTCGATTGCCCCGAACAAAGCCAGACTTCGCCCAATAATATATTATTAAGTTGAATCTTCTCCTTATTGCAATTAATCTGAATGGTATAAGGTCCACCGGCTTGAGTGGTTTTAACTTTTACAATCCAGTTCCCTTTTTCGTCAGCAGTGATTTTTGTTGAAATTTTACTCCAACCAGTTTTAATAGTAATGTTTTGGTTTGGCGATGCTTTTCCCCATATATTGACTTCGGTGTTGCGTTGCAACACCATATTATCGCCCAGCACCGAAGCCACTTTTAGTTGAGCCTGAAGTGCAAATGATAGAATTAATAAAACGAAGAATGTGATAGATTTAAAGTTCATATTAGTTCGAAATTTTGAGTAATTGTAGGCAACGCATGTTTGTAAAATATTCAACCTTCGCATATCTTAATTTTTGAGTCTTTTGTACTACTTTGCGATTTTTGTGTAATAGTAAAATGAGCTATAACACAAATGTCACAAAGTTTTTCACAAAGTTACACGAAGTTATAAATTGAAGAGGGATAGAAAATCAGAACAATCAGATTTGCTATCCCTCTTTGAAGAAATTAAACATCAACAATTGTCATTTCGACAATGGAATGATTAGTTTTTGATAATAGATTTTACTACTTTACCATTTTCACCTTCGATAGTAACAAAGTAATTTCCGGCGCTTTCGTTGGTCAAATCCAATTTTTGATTGTTAGAGTTAATAATTCCACTCTTTATGTTTTGTCCCAATAAATTAGTTACTTGGAATTTGCGACCAACAGCATCACTTGCAATGGTGAAATCACCTTTGCTTGGGCTTGGATAAACACTTACGTTGGTGTTTTTTGATTGATTAAGACCTGTACCCGGAGACCAGAAAAATTTATTTGTTAAATTATTTTGAGTTACTTCTACCTTCCGTAAAGTAAATCCTGCTGCATTTGGAATAAATCCAATAAAACTATTAGCCAAAACAGTTAAATCGGCTTGGTAAGTAGTTGGTAGTACTAATCCTGCAACCGTAGTTGTGATTAAACCTGTTGCACTTACATTTACTTCTATTGGTGTGATTCCTTCTCCATTTGAAAATAGGGCCTGATATGCTGGTACATTTGAGGACATTTGAGTAGGTGCTGGATTAGCATAGGTGAAATTTTTGTTTGCAGTAGCTTCCCATACATTAAAATTCATACAAATACCTTGTCCACCCCAAGCTGCATTCCAACCTAAAATTAGCATAAAATTGCCTGCAGAAGGTATTGTTGCTTCAAACTTAATATTAATACCAGTCCATGGGGCTTTTATTACATCGCCCAAACCAAACATGGTTGCAACTGAAGATCCAGCTACATAAGGACCAGCGAAGACTAATTCGTTATTCAGATTAGTACTCCAGTTAGCATTTTGCCCTGCTTGAGGCCAAAAATAATTAATGTCTTGAGCAGAAATTGATGTAACACTTAGTGCCATCATACATAAAGAGAAAATAATTTTTTTCATAATGAGTAATTTTTTACATTAATAATGAATTTAATTGATAAAATAGATTTTTTTAATTCGAGAGTTTACTGTTTTATAATTGATGTTACCTCCTTTCTTGATTTTCCATCAATTGTCAATAGATATATTCCTGATTGTTGATTAGTTAAATCTATTGTTTGTTTCGAATTTAAAATTATTCCAGATTTAATTTCTTGTCCTAAATAGTTGGTAATTTGGTATTTACTTCCAATTATTTCGCTCGAAACAATAAAATTACCTTTAGTTGGGTTTGGATAAACTAACGCATTGTTTTGTTGGGCATCATTTAAACCAGCTGCCACTGTAAAAAATGTTTTTGTTCCCCCTGCAACTGAAACTGTAGGAGTTCCTGTCGCACCTGTTCCGGGAGTGCAGGCTGCTTTTACTGCCGTTAAGTTTTTTAGTTTGAAACCGGCAAAGCTGGTACAAAACAAAGCAGGACGATTAGCGGGCGACGAAGTGTTCATTGGTGTAGCCCAACCATTTCCGGCTGCATAAGCTCCCGGGCATGTATAACCGTTCACGGTAACAAAAATAGCTCCATCAACTGTTACTTCAATTTTAATAGCGTTATAAGCATCTCCCACCACTTTGGCTTGATACGCAGCATCGTCAGTAGATAGCTTAACAGCACTTGCCACAACAAAATTATTGGGTACAACCTGCACTTTGTCTTTGCTTATTTGTATAAAAATCCCTTTTTTACTTGACCATACATCTTTTGCACCAAGTACCACACTTACAGTATAGCTGGCATTATTGGATACAATGGCATCGAACGTAAGCGTTAATCCTGCATAGTAACTCCATGTATCGGTGGCTGTTAATCCGTCAAAAGTGGTGGCAATAACAGCCGGATCGCCAACCGGATCAGCACCGTCGTAACTTAGTTCATTAGCATTTGTTACCGACCATTGTGTATTGGGAGCTTGAGGCACCCAAGGTGTTCCAGTGCCAATCACATCATTGGCTATTGCATTGCAGGTGAATGTAAGTGTGAGAATAAATAGTAGAATTTTTTGCATAATTTCGTACTGTTTTTAAAAATATATATTAGGGTAGTACTATAAAAATATAGTACTACCCTAGTTTAAAATTAATTTTTCACAATCTGACGAACTGATTTACCATTCTTGCCTTCAACAGAGAGCAAGTATGTTCCGGCTTTTTCTGTCGATAAATCCAATGCCTGTTTGTTACTAGATATAATTCCGCTTTTAATTTGTTGACCCAGTAAATTAGTAACTTCGAATTTATGACCAACGGCTTCGCTGGTAATGGTGAAATTTCCTTTGCTTGGTACAGGATATACATCAAAATTTGCTTGTTTTGTTTTACTAATTCCAGCAGCAGGATCACTAAAATAAGTATTGGTTACACCACCTTTTTTTACAACCAAATTTTTCATTTTCCAGCCTGAGACATTATTGACAAATACAACTGTAAATTGAGAAAGAGCAGTTGGTTTCAAAATTTCAGTTCCAGCTTCGAAAGGCACACCACATAAATAACCATTTAATGTGCTTGTAATTTTACCTGATGCATCTATATCAATGATAAAATGATTGTATGCGTTCTTTTTAACAGCCGCCTGATAATCTCCTGCGGCAGTGGCTCCTATCATCCATTTTACGTTGCCGTAGTCGTAATTTTTTGCAGCCTGACATAACCATTGGTTGTAGTCGAGGTTGACACCTAAACCGGTGGTAGCACTCCATTGTCCATTCCAGGCTATTACTAAAGACGTGTTTGTTGGTTGATCAAAAATATACGCATCAAATTCCATGTTTAAACCTGTAAAATCGTTAAACCCGTTTCCATCGGAAACCATTCCTTCGAATGTAGTCGCAATTGCACCCGTAGGAACTGGTGCAACAACAGGTCCAGCAAAAACCAATTCAAATTGTTCGTTAACAGACCATTTGGCGTCATCACCAAATTGAGGGTAGAAAGCTTCCATTTGCGCATTGGCTGTCATAATGAATGACAAAGCCAATAGAGAAAGAGTAATTTTTTTCATGATAATAATTTTTAAAAAGTGAATAAATTGATTAGATAAATGTAATTTAATTGTTTTTTAAAAGGTGAATAAACTGTTTTTTATCGGGTAATGGGTATATTTGTTTCTTTGAAATTAGTTTGTTAATGTTGCCTGATGCTTTTATTCCGGCTGGTGCTCCACTAAGCGTAACTCCATTTTGCTGAGGTGTAACTGTTGCGCTCCATGTAGCCCAGTTGGCATTGCCCAATAAATCGGCTGGTATAGCGCCTGTCAATTTGTTTTGTTGCAAAGTGAGTTTTTGCAATGTCGTTAAACTACCAATTCCGGTAGGTATAGAACCTGTTAACTGGTTGTAATCCAAAGCTAATGCTTCCAGTTTGCTGTAAGTAGCAATGTAAGTAGGAATTGAACCTGTCAAAACATTTCCGTATAAATAAAAATACTTCAACTTCATAAGCGAGCTCCATTCTGTTGGTATTTGGCCGGTTAAGTCGTTAAGTCCCAAATCGAGAATCATAAGTTTTGTCATATCTTTTATGGAAACCGGTAAGGTTCCTGATAACTTATTTTGACCCAAACTCAAATAAGCTAATGAGTTAGGTAAAGCAGGAACATTGCCCGTGAGCATATTATTTTTCATGTCCAAAACAATTAATTTGGTCAAAGTTGAAAGAGCTGGAATAGCACCACTTAAATTAGAGCCCGACAAATCGAGGTAAAGTAATTCGGTCAGGTTTTTTATGGAATCGGTAATAGCTCCTGTAGCATAATTGAGCGAATGAATATCCAGTTCGGTAACACGACGGTAGCCATCCACTTGTTCCACTTTTACACCCGCCCATGTATTAAAAGGTTTTGTAATATCCCATTTTGTAGTGCCTGTGTTTAGTTTCACCAAAGCCAAACTATCGCGCTGAGAAGGCGTTAACACTATGGGTATATAAACTCCGGCAGCTTGTGTAATTGAAATTATTGACGTTTTTTTTGTGGTGGCAACCGTAATTTTTGCTTTACGAATTATGGTTCTGTAATTTTCAGATACGCTAATTTGAAAAGATTTATTTGCTACATTCGGTATAACTGTACACCATGTAGAATCGGATGTAACTGTAAAATCGGTTGCAGTTGTAGTTACACTTACTTCGTAGGTGTTCTTTAATGCTGAAGCTGAGATGGAGGCAACTGATACCGTAAGAATTTCTTCGGGCTCCGTAGGTTTACAGCTATTGAGACTTAAACCGATAAGTGTAAGAAGTAGAAAATAATATTGATTGTTGAAGTTCATACAGTTGATTTGGTAAACGAGCTAATTCTTAAAAATTGTTTTTGTAAAACTATTTTTTGTGCCTTTCATTTTCAAAAAATACATTCCATTCAGTTGGTGAGTCATATCTAAAAAAAACTCATTCCCAGCATGCTGACTTTGTTCTACTAATTTTCCTGATACATTATAAAGCTTTACATCATACATATCATCATCGGCACCAACTATCTCATTTGTATTGAGTAGCGTTTTCGAAAACGACACCTTTACATTTGATTTTACGGGATTTGGGGCAATATTCGCTGAAACATGGCTTCGCGTGTTAGCTTCCAATTTCTCGGGAACTGTTTTTAATGTAACTTTTACTGATGCTGTTGCCGATTCGCCCATCACATTTTTTACTTTAAAATAAATGGTTTTTAATCCATCGGCAGGCGATAAATTGAAGTTGACACCCATTTTATAGACCTCCCAATTCGCACCCGAAAAGTTAGCGTTTTCACTTAGCATAAAACTCGAGGCTGCACCTTTACTTATATCGCTATTTAAAATAATGGCAGGTTTGTCGGTGAATGCAATTCCATCGTTAACCGATAGTGCTGATACAACCGGAATAGCAACTTTACTTGCTGTGGCATTATAAGTATAGGTTTCGCCTAAGAAACTTATTGAAATAGGCTGTGCTGTATCATCCAGATAATAAATATCGTTATCACTAGCCGTAACATAAGTTCTATTCGAATTGTAAAGCGATATATCTTTATTGTCCTTGTTTGTTTTACGAAGGAACAAAATATTGTTTCGCACAATGATATCAGAGTGTCCATCAATTCCGTTGGAGAAGTCTAACTCATAAAGAGAAGGGCTGCTTTTAATATTTTTAGCAAATAGATTATTTTGAATTTTTATATGTGTACAACCACCATAAGAGCCACCATTCATCATTAAAATTGCATGACCATCGTTGTTAAAAAACCGGGAGTTCTGAAGTGTAATTTGGTTGTCATTTGTTTCAAAATCGAAACCGCAACCATCAGGGTTTCCTTGGTTAACAATTTCGGAAAACTCACATTTGTCTATTAAAAAATTTTGTGTGTTCGAAAACATAACTCCCGTTGTACCATCGGGCCACGACCTACCTGGTACATTTGAACCCATAGTTACGCGAAAGTTTTTTATCAACCCCCATCCATTTGCATCAGGTTGCATTACGCCATTCGCATCAGGAACAGCACCGCCATTTACACCATCGAACGAAATTGCACCGCTGACTGTACCGACAGAAACACAATCGGATATTTTTACTTTATGTATAAGCTGCCTCCACACATTGGAGCCATTGTTATTGCCTATTAATGGAAAATAGAATGAGGTTGAAATGCTGGCACACACATCGTTAAACGAACAATTCGAAACTTCAAATTCGGACAGTATAGTCGTGTGATTTCCGCTTACTGTTTGTGGTCCAAAGGTTTGACCTCCAATGAAAATAGCCGATGGAAAAATATATTCGTATACACCGCCACCAGTAGTTGAGTAGGCTGTTGCTAAATTTCCTTTTACAGCTTTGAGTTGATTGTTTATTTCTATGTGTTTTGCAGCTCTATCCGCTCCTGTATTACATGCAATCATTACCTCGTCGCAGTTAATATTGTTGAAAGTGCAATTTGAAACTCTGAATCCGGTATTTACAGTTCCCATTAT
>CAMBSB010000181.1 GCA_945870155.1 Paludibacter jiangxiensis
CCGAGTGGTTTACCCAAAAACTCATCGTATAAGCGTAGAATATGTGGATTTTCATGTGATTTACGAATGATTTTACGATCATCTTCGCTATAAATTGAAGCTGCACGTTTTATCAAAATTTCACTATTTCCAAAGTGATATGGCTGACCACCACCACCTATGCATCCACCAGGGCAAGCCATAATTTCGATAGCGTGGTATTTAGAACGACCGGCACGCACTTCATTAAGCAATTTTCTTGCATTTGCTAACCCATGTGCAATTCCTATATTTATAGGCAATCCATCAAAATCGATTGTTGCCGAGCGTATGCCATCCATTCCTCTAAGTGCATGGAATTGAACTTTTTCGAGCGCTTTTCCGGTGTGAAGTTCATAGGCTGTCCTACAAGCAGCTTCAATTACACCACCTGTATTTCCAAAAATTGCTCCGGCTCCGCTCGATTCTCCCAGTGGATGGTCAAAATCTTCATCTGGTAAATCCATAAAGTCGATATTGGCTTGTTTTATAAAAGCTGCCAATTCGCGCGTCGAGATGGAGAAATCAACATCCGGATTACCATTTACTTTAAACTCATCGCGTTGACATTCATATTTTTTAGCCAAACAAGGCATAACTGAAACGACAACAAGATTTTTGCGGTCGACACCAATTTTTTCGGCAAAATACGATTTTGCTATGGCGCCAAACATTTGTTGAGGCGATTTGGCTGTTGATGGAATATCTAATAAATCAGAAAAGTTATGTTCGAAAAAGTTAACCCAACCCGGACAACATGATGTAAGCATAGGTAATTTAACATTGTCTTCACCTTTAAGATAACGTCCTAAGCGGTCGAGCAACTCAGTACCTTCTTCCATAATAGTCAAGTCGGCTGCAAAGTTTGTATCGAAGATATATTTAAAACCAAGTCGACGCAATGCTGCTGCCATTTTTCCAGTAACCGAAGTGCCTGGTTCTAAGCCAAATTCTTCGCCTAAAGCGGCGCGAACCGCCGGAGCTGTTTGTACAATTACTGTTTTTGTTCTATCGGAAAGTGCACGTAACACATCGTTTGAGTGATCGACTTCGGTCAAAGCACCAGTAGGACAAACCGAAACGCACTGTCCGCAATAGGTACAAGGCGATTTTTCTAAGTCCATTTCAAAAGCAGGAGCTACTACCGAATTAAAACCACGGTTAACAGCCGAAAGTGCACCTACTGTTTGTACCTCGTTACACATCATTTCGCATCTACGACACATGATACATTTGTCAACATCGCGTATTATTGAAGGTGAAGTATCTTTACGATAGGTCGATTTTTCACCTTGATAAGGTATATCGCGTATCCCAAATTTCGTAGCCAAACTTTGAAGTTCACAATTCCCTGATTTGGCACATACCAAACAGTCGAAAGGATGATCTGATATGATCAATTTTAAAACTGTTCGTCTGGCATTTAAAACTCTGATATTATGTGAATTAATCACCATGCCTTCTTGAGCTTCAGTAGCACACGCGGGAGCAAGATTTTTACGTCCGGCAACATCTACCACACAAATACGACATCCTCCGGGCTTGTTTTCAATATTCATATCACACATCTCAAAATGACAAAGTGTTGGTATTTCAATGCCAATTTTGCGTGCAGCTTTGAGTATAGTTGTCCCTTTCTCTACTTCAACTATTTTATTATCGATGGTTAATTTAATTTGCTCCATTTTCAACTTTTTTAGGGGTGTGTTCTAATTTTATACTGATGGCATCGAATGCACATTTTTCTTCGCATGCACCACATTTGATACAAATATCCTGATGAATATAATGTAATTGTTTTTTATCGCCTGTTATGGCATTAACCGGACAGCTACGTTTACAAGCCGTACAACCAACGCATTGATGTTCGTCAATAACATAATAAAGCAATGCCTTACATTGTCCGGCACGACATTTTTTCTCATCAATGTGCTCTACATATTCATCCCAAAAGTTTTCGAGTGTCGAAAGCACAGGATTTGGTGATGTTTGGCCTAAGCCACATAAAGAAGTATCTTTTATTACCGAACTAAGATTTTTTAATCGTTCCAAATCTTCCCAGGTACCTTTGCCTTGTGTTATTTTTTCAAGAATTTCGTAAAGTCGTTTGTTCCCAATTCGGCAAGGAGCACATTTCCCACATGACTCTTCCACAATAAAGTCCAAGTAGAATTTGGCAACAGAAACCATACAATCGTCTTCGTCAAGTACAATCATGCCTCCTGAACCCATCATTGAGCCTACTTCGGTAAGGTTGTCATAATCAATCGGTGTGTCCAAATGTTTTTCGGTCAGACAACCACCTGATGGGCCACCGGTTTGAACCGCTTTGAACTTTTTGCCATCCTTGATGCCACCGCCAATTTCGAAAATAATTTCCCGTAATGTAATGCCCATTGGAACTTCAATAAGTCCAACATTATTAATTTTACCGGCCAGTGCAAAAACTTTTGTTCCTTTTGATTTCTCGGTACCAATGCTAGAGAAAAATTCAGCTCCCTGGTTGATAATTACCGGGATATTAGCAAAAGTTTCTACATTATTTACATTTGTTGGTTTGCCTAAATATCCTGATACTGAAGGGAATGGTGGTTTGAAAGTAGGTTCGCCGCGTAAACCTTCCATCGAGTGAATTAATGCAGTTTCTTCGCCACAAACAAATGCACCTGCTCCAAATCGCAACTGAATATCAAAACTAAAAGTGCTTCCTAAAATATTTTCTCCCAATAAACCCAAATCTCTTGCCTGACTAATTGCTTTCTGAAGACGTTGGATAGCTAATGGATATTCAGCTCTGATATAGACTAAACCTTTTGAGCCACCTATGGCAAATCCGCAAATGGCCATAGCTTCAATTACCGAATGCGGGTCTCCTTCGAGAATAGCACGATCCATAAATGCTCCCGGATCGCCTTCGTCGGCATTACAAACCACATATTTTTGGTCAGCTTCTACTTTGCTTGTAATTTCCCATTTCAAACCGGTTGGGAAACCACCACCACCTCGTCCACGAAGACCTGATTTTTTAATAATATCGATAGTTCTTTGTGCACCATGCTCGGTCAGCACTTTACCTAAAGCTTGATAACCATCATGAATAATATATTCGTTGATATTTTCTGGATTTATTGCACCGCAATTTCTTAAAGCTATACGATTCTGTTTTTTGTAAAAATCCATGTGTTCCGAATCGCTAACTCGCTCTTTTGTTACAGGGTCTTGAAACAATAAACGGTCAACTTTTCCTCCTCCAACAATGTGATGATCAATGATTTCACGAGCATCGTTTGGAGTTACCTCGGTGTAAAAAGTGTTGTCAGGTAGTATTTTTACTATTGGCCCTTTTTCGCAAAAACCAAAACAACCTGTCGAAGTAACTTCTACATTGTTGCTCAGACCTTTATCGTTGATAATTCTCCTTAGTTTTTCATCCAAGGCAATACTTTGTGCAGCATGGCAACCTGTTCCTCCGCAGACATGTACATGTTGTTTGAACTTCGCTTTTTCAGCTTCCAGCACTTTTTTCATGTAAACAAGTTCCGGCAAAGACTTTACTTTTGTCATAATTTGCTTTGTTTTTTAATTTTATTTTTATTTTAAGAGTTTCGTGTCGTTTAATATTTATGTAAAAAAGACCTGCATTTTATCGGTTTTGGTTGACCAAATTTTGTAGAAGAATTATCTTTAAATACTATCCCATTGATAGTTACATAATTGTGTATTAGAATGGTATTGGTCTCTAATTTGAGAGTGCAAAGGTACGTTTTTTTTCAATTACAGAAAAATTTCTTTAATTAAATAGATGGATTTTGCTTGCTATTAAAAATGTATGTAAATTTAAAATTTTATAAATTACTGATAATGAATATATTGAAAATGATATTAAATATTGAACAAAACGTTTAAAATATGATTATTTTTTAATCGTTTTTGTATTTGGTATGCTTTTCGGATATTTATAAAGTAAATTTGTTAAATATTGTCTTGGTTAATCACCAGAATTATTATAATTTAGCTGTTAATAGACATTTGGACTATTTTAAGAAGTTATTTTTTTAAATTTATCTAATTTTAATTTACTAAAAAATGATTTTCATAAGAAGTTAATTAACTGATTTTAAACTATTTCTTATTATTCTCATTTTATAAATTTCGGGAATAAATAGTTACATTTTTTCGTACCTTTGCATTTATGTTAGAAAATTTCATTTCGTCTAAAATAAAAGCAGAATTACCCTTCGAACCCACTGAGCAACAGGCAGTTTTGCTTGATGCTTTGGGGTCGTTTTTAATGTCGACCGAAAGTGAAAAGATATTTTTATTGAAAGGATATGCCGGTACGGGTAAAACTTCGGTGGTGAGTGCTTTGGTGCGCGCTATGAATGGATTGCAACAAAAAACCATGCTGATGGCTCCCACTGGTAGAGCTGCTAAGGTGATAGCCAGCTACTCGGGATTTTCGGCATTTACCATACATAAAAAGATATATCGTCAAAAATCAATGGCTGAGTTTCGATTTCAATTATCCGATAATCTGTATAACCACACTCTTTTTATAGTAGATGAAGCTTCCATGATTTCAAATACCGGGGGCGATACCGAGTTTGGTTCAGGACGATTACTCGATGATTTGATTGAATTTGTATATAGTGGAGATGGTTGTAGTTTATTGCTTTTGGGCGATACGGCGCAGCTTCCGCCTGTTATGCAGCCTCATAGTCCGGCTTTGGAAAAAGATAAGCTGGCCGGTTATGGGTTAAAAGTTTATGAGTACACCTTGACGCATGTTGTTCGTCAGGCTCTTGAAAGTGGAATATTGCACAATGCAACATTACTACGTCAACAATTGATGGAGGAAAAAACAACTGAATTGCCTAAATTCGATTTAGAAGGTTATAGCGACATTAAACATCTGGATGGTATGGATTTGATTGATGAGATTCAACGTGCTTATAATGGGGTAGGAGTAGAGGACACTATTGTGGTTACGCGGTCAAATAAACGTGCTAATATGTATAACAATGGCATAAGAAACCGGGTGTTGATGAAAGAGGACGAGCTCACAAATGGTGATTTGCTGATGGTTACCAAAAATAATTATTTTTGGAACAAACCTTATAAGGAAATTGATTTCATTGCCAATGGCGATATTTTGGAAGTGGTAAGGGTACGTAAATACCGTGAAATATATGGTTTTCGTTTTGTTGATCTGAGTTTGCGATCATTGGATTATGGTTGGGAGATTGATGCGCGCATCCTGTTGGATATTTTACAATCCGATTCGCCAACCCAAGCCAATGAGATACATCAAAAGCTTTTTGAAGCTGTGGCCGAAGATTATCCTGAAATCACAAACAGACGAATGTTGATAAAAAAAATATATGAAAATGAGTTTTTTAATGCAATACAGGTGAAATTTGCTTATGCCGTAACTTGCCACAAAGCACAAGGTGGACAGTGGAAAAAAGTTTTTATCGATCCGGGTCAAATTGCAGATGATCAAATAAATAGCGATTATTTCCGTTGGCTTTATACAGCCTTGACACGGGCAAGTGAATCTGTTTTTTTAGTGAATTTTCAACATGAAAAAACGGTAACAAAATAATAACTAGAAATAATCTGCAGTAAATACATTAAATTTGTTCTGTTGGGGATGTTGTTTTTAAACTTTTTTTGAAAAATATTTTTTAAAGATGATTGTTTTTTGCTTGTCTTTTAATACTTTTGCGCTCCGAAACTAAATTCAATAGATATATTTAAATTAAAATTATCAGTTGTTCGGAATCGATTTATATCTAAAAAATAAAATTAATAATACACGAAATATATTAATCCAGAAAATAATAATTAATGCATTTCTAACAAACTTTAAACTCCTCTTTTGGGAGGTAAAAGTTCAAAATTTAAAGAAAAAATAATAAAATGGGAAGAGCGTTTGAATACAGAAAAGCAACCAAAATGAAACGTTGGGGCAATATGGCCAGGGTTTTTACTAAATTAGGAAAACAAATAACTATAGCAGTTAGAGAGAGTGGTCCTGAGCCCGACACTAATCCACGATTAAGGGTGTTGATTCAACAGTCGAAAAAGGAAAATATGCCAAAAGAAAATGTTGAACGTGCCATTAAAAAAGCTATATCGAAGGATGAAGCCGATTACAAAGAAATGGTTTACGAAGGATATGGACCGAATGGTATAGCAATAGTAATTGAAACAGCTACCGATAATCCTACACGAACAGTTGCGAATATCAGAAGTTATTTAACTCGACATGGAGGTTCGTTGGGTACAAGTGGTTGTTTGCAGTTTTTGTTCGACCACAAATGTGTATTTAAAATTGCTGCTAAAGAAGGTGTTTCAATAGATGATCTTGAATTAGAATTAATTGATTTTGGGGTAGATGAATTGGCCGAAGATGAAGATTCAATAGTTTTATACGGAGAATTTCAATCTTATTCTTCGATTCAAAAATACCTCGAAGAGAATGGTTTTGAGATATTTAGTGCCGAGTTTGAAAGAATTCCAAATGATATGAAAGAACTGAATGAAGAACAAAAAGCTCAGGTTGTTAAACTTTTAGATAAAATAGAAGATGACGAAGATGTGCAAAATGTTTTTCATAATATGATAGAGTAATCTTTCATAATTTTCCACCAACGCCCAATTGCGGGAGTTTCTATGGCAATATGAAAGTTTAAAATTTTAGTAATATTTCGTGGCTGGATAAAGAATCCGCAGTATATCAAACGATACTCAAGTGGGTGAAAACAAGAAGTGAGCGAAAAAAATCGCTCACTTCCTGCTTAATATAATATAAATCTAAAGCTTTACATCATTCCACCCATTCCTCCGCCCATAGGCATTTGTGGAGCTGGATTATCTTCTTTCTTTTCAGTAATTACACATTCGGTTGTCAGGAACATTCCTGCAATTGAAGCTGCATTTTCCAGGGCTACTCGACAAACTTTGGCGGGATCTACTACACCAGCAGCAAAGAAGTTTTCGTATTTATCGGTTTGAGCATTGTAACCGAAATCATCTTTTCCTTCAAGCACTTTTTGTACAACAACTGCTCCTTCTTTACCAGCATTATATACTATTTGACGCAATGGTTCTTCTATAGCACGACGAATAATTTCAATACCGGTTTGTTCGTCATCATTCACAGCCTTAATTGCACTTAACGAAGCTACAGCACGAATATAAGCAACTCCACCACCGGGAACAATTCCTTCTTCAATGGCTGCACGAGTTGCACAAAGTGCATCGTCAACGCGGTCTTTTTTCTCTTTCATTTCAACTTCCGAAGCTGCTCCAACGTAAAGTACAGCTACTCCGCCGGCTAATTTTGCCAAACGTTCCTGTAGTTTTTCTTTGTCATAATCGGATGTAGTTGTTGCAATTTGTGCTTTAATTTGTGCTACACGATTTGTAATGGCTTCTTTTGTTCCGGCACCGTTTACAATTACAGTATTGTCTTTGTTAACAGTTATTTTTTCAGCAGTCCCCAACATTTCGAGGGTTGCTTGTTCCAATTTTATGCCTTTTTCTTCTGATACTACTATACCGCCTGTTAAAATAGCAATGTCTTCCAACATTTCTTTGCGGCGATCGCCAAAACCCGGAGCTTTTACGGCACAAATTTTCAAATTAGCACGTAATCTATTAACTACCAATGTTGTTAATGCATCGCTATCAACATCTTCTGCAATAATTAACAATGGACGACCTGATTGTACAGCTGGTTCCAATACAGGAAGTAATTCTTTGAGATTGGATATTTTTTTGTCGTGGATAAGAATATATGGTTTTTCCATTTCCACTTCCATTTTTTCTGTATTGGTAATAAAATAAGGTGAAATATATCCTCTGTCGAATTGCATTCCCTCAACCACTTCAATATGTGTATCAGTTCCTTTGGCTTCTTCAATGGTAATTACACCGTCTTTCGAAACTTTACGCATGGCATCGGCAATTAATTTGCCAATTACAGCGTCATTGTTGGCCGAAATTGAAGCTACTTGTTCTATTTGATCATAGTTTTCGCCTACAACTTTGGCTTGGTTGGCTATGCTTTTAACTACTTCTTTTACCGCTTTGTCTATGCCTCGTTTCAAATCCATTGGGTTAGCTCCGGCAGCCACGTTTTTCATTCCAACACTTACTATAGATTGGGCTAATACAGTAGCTGTTGTAGTTCCATCACCTGCATCGTCGCCGGTTTTTGAAGCTACTTCTTTCACCAATTGTGCACCCAAATTCTGAAATGGATCTTCCAATTCAATTTCTTTTGCCACAGTAACACCGTCTTTTGTAATGTGTGGTGCACCAAATTTTTTCTCAATAATTACATTGCGACCTTTTGGTCCAAGGGTTACTTTAACGGCATTTGCCAATTCATCAACTCCTTTTTTAAGTTGATCGCGGGCATCCAGATTAAATAAAATTTCTTTGCTCATAATGTTGCCCCCTAACCCCCTAAAGGGGGGATACGCTGGGGAAAGCGTGATTTATAATTCGTGAATAAAGTGAATAAAAATAAATATTTGAATTGCGCTCCTTATGTTCCCCCTTTAGGGGGTTAGGGGGCAATTTTTTAAATAATTGCCAAAATATCCGATTGTTTCATAATCAAATATTTCTCGCCTTCCCATTCCAGTTCTTGACCGGCATATTTGCCATACAAAACTTGGTTGCCAACGGCTACTACCATTTCTTCATCTTTAGTACCGTTTCCTACTGCTAATACTTCGCCTTTTAAAGGTTTTTCTTTTGCCGAATCAGGAATTATTATTCCACTAATAGTTTTTTCTTCTGCCGGAGCTGGTTTTACCAACACACGGTCGGCTAATGGTTTGATGTTCATATTATTTACTTTTAAAATTATTGATTAATATTTTATTGTTAAATTAGGTGTTGTTTTAAACTCAACGTTTTATGGTCTTGCGAAATTTATGCCAAAGCAAATATGCTAAATTTTTGACAGAATGAAGGTGTGTGAATGAGAAAACTCTCTGTTTTGGCTGACAATTTGTCATTTTTTATGTGCCGTTTTACACATAAAAAGTAATTTGTAAATATCGTAGAGTAGGAGTGAAGGGTTCGATTTACACAATTGTTTATGTATGAAACCTGAACTTAAAGTATAAATCAATGACAATGCGAATGTTAAATGATATTTCTTGGCTTTTATGAAAGTTGCTAATAATTTTGACTCATTTTGTAAGGTTGGAAATCGTTTTGATTCATACAGTTGATATAAATTACTAACTGCATATGCCGTTTTTTGATAAAAATCTTCATTTTTATCAAGTCCTACATGTATTACAGGATTATCAATATAAATAAAATCGATATTTAACTCATGCAATTTTATACCAAATACAGTATCCTCGTGTCCATATCCAATTATTGTTTCATCGAACCTGATTCTATTAAAAATTGGTTTTGAAATTAAAAAATTTGGAGTGGTAAACATGGGTTTTTTAAGTCGGTGATTCAAATTATGTAAATCGTTTCTTTCCCGTATTTTCCCGTATTTTCTTATTAAACTATACTGAGGATCAGTATTTTTTTCGTCATAAATTCTACCACCTAATACCACACACTCATCGTGGCAAAAAGTAAGGTATTTCTGAACAAAAAAGCCGGAAGGTAGAGCTGCATCGCAATCCAGAAAAAGTAAATGATTGTATTTTGCCGTATCGGCTAACTTGTTCCGAATAGCCGAACGACCAATGTTTTTTTCTAAAACTATGTAAATGCAATTGCTTAAATGACTTATGTTTTTATTTTCATCTAAAAAATAACCGGAACCATCTTCCATAACAATAATTTCAAAATCGACATAGTTTTCCATAGCTTGGTAATGTAACTCACCTACCAGCTTGGTAATGTTGAAATTATATGTTGGAATTAAGATGGAAAGCAT
>CAMBSB010000182.1 GCA_945870155.1 Paludibacter jiangxiensis
CTCTGAATGTGAACCATAGCAATTTTTATAATGTCGGCAGCCGAACCCTGAATAGGAGCGTTGATAGCGTTTCTTTCGGCAAAACCACGCACTATGCTGTTTTGAGAATTTATATCGGACAAAAAGCGTTTTCTGCCAAAAATTGTTTCCACATAGCCATTTTCCTTAGCCGTTTGAATAGAAAAATCCATATATTTTTTAACGTCCGGGTAGGTTTCAAAATAACCATCAATCAATTCTTTAGCTTCACTGCGTGGTATGTTCAATCTGTCGGCTAAACCAAAAGTTGAAATACCGTAAATAATGCCGAAATTTGCAGTTTTTGCCTTGCGTCGCATATCAGTTGAAACCTCTTCGATGGGTATTTTGAAAATTTTGGCAGCTGTAGCTGTGTGAATATCGTGCCCACTATTAAATGCTTCAAGCATATTCACATCGCCACTTAAATGTGCCATAATGCGAAGTTCAATTTGCGAATAATCGGCACTTAGAAACAAACATTCATCATCGGGTATAAATGCTCGCCGTATTTCTTTTCCCTGTTCATCTCTGATTGGAATATTTTGCAAGTTAGGATTGGTGGAACTCAAGCGTCCGGTAGACGTAACTGTCTGATTGAATGATGTATGAACCTTGCCGGTACGCGCATTTACCAAAAGTGGCAAAGCATCGATATAAGTGCTCAATAATTTTTTCAATCCTCTGTAATCGAGAATTTTACCAATAATTGGATGCTTCGATCTGATTTTTTCCAGCACATCTTCAGCCGTTGAATATTGACCTGTTTTGGTTTTTTTTGCCTTATCATCTAGCTTAAGTCTGTCGAAAAGCACTTCTCCAACCTGTGCCGGCGATGAAACATTGAATTCGAAACCGGCAATTGTATGAATTTCTTTTTCTAAATTCTGCATATCAATGGTCAGTATTTCAGAACTTTGTGCTAAAGCAATGGTATCTATGCGGACACCATTTTGCTCAATTTTTGCCAGAACTTTCATCAATGGCATTTCTATTTCGTAAAAAAGATTATCCAATTTGTTTTCGTGAATGTCTTTTTCCAAAATTTGTTTCAATCTGAATGTTATATCCGCATCTTCGGCTGCATACTCGCAAAGTTTTTCCATTTCAACCGATCTGATATTTGCCTGATTTTTACCTTTGCTCCCCACCAATTCATCATAATGTATGGTGCGGTAATTCAGGTAAATTTCGGCCAAATAATCCATTCCGTGTCTTAATTCGGGCTGTAGTAAATAATGTGCTATCATGGTATCGAACATTTTACCTTTTAGTTCAATACCGTACATAGATAACATCAACAAGTCAAATTTTATATTTTGGCCAATTTTTTCTATATGTTCACTTTGAAAAAATGCTTTAAATTCTTTTACAATTTCTAATGCTTCCTCCCTATTTTCAGGCAAAACTACATAATAAGCTTCCCCTTCGATAAAACAAAACGATAAACCAACTAAATCAGCCTCAAATACATTTACACCCGTAGTTTCTGTATCAAAGCATACCGATTTTTGCATAAAAAGTTTCGAAATCAAATCGGCTCTTTTTACTTTTGAATCAACGAGCATATAATTATGTGGGATATTCCGTATTGAAATCATACCCGAAGTAGGCATTTCTTCAAGAGGAATTTTGGCCGTATCTTCTTTAATTGCTTTAATTTCAGGCTTTTTGTCATCTGCATTTTGATCCTCTTCTAAATTATCAAATAATGACATTTGTCCGCTTGATGATTTTGGTTTTGCAAATTGAATTGCAGCTTGCGGATGATCTGGAGGAAAAGAAGTGAAAGGTTTTTTAAATTTCGAATCCGTCATGGTTCTAAACTCTAACTCTTCGAACAAAGCACGTAAATCTGTCTCATTGATTGGTTCAATTTCCAGCGATTTTTCGTTAAACTCTATGGGGACATCAATTTTAATGGTTGCTAAAAAACGGGAGAATGTAATAAGTTCCTTATTATCTTCAACCTTTGTTTTTAACGACCCTTTCAATTCGTCGGTTCGCGATAGTAATACATCTATACTACCAAATTCTTTCAGTAATTTAACAGCTGTTTTTTCACCAACACCGGGGCAACCGGGAATATTATCAGAAGCATCGCCCATTAAACCCAAAAGGTCAATCACCTGCTCATGACTATCCAAATCGTATTTTGCTTTAATTTCATTTGGTCCCATTATTTCAAAACCACCGGTATGTTTGGGTCTATACATGAAAATGTGATCCGAAACTAACTGACCATAATCTTTGTCGGGAGTGAGCATAAAAACTTCAAATCCCTCTTTTTCAGCCAATTTCGCCATGGTACCAATTACATCATCAGCTTCAAATCCGGGAATTTCGAGCACAGGGATATTATAGGCCTCTACTATTTTTTTTATAATCGGAACTGCCAAACGTATATCTTCAGGAGTGGATTCGCGTTGTGCTTTATATAGATCATAAGCTTCGTGCCTGAAAGTTTTACCTTTCGGGTCAAAAGCTACTGCTATATGCGTTGGTTTTTCCCTTTTAAGTACATCTTCGAGTGTGTTCACAAAACCATAAATGGCTGAAGTATTCAAACCTTTTGAGTTTACACGTGGTGCACGTATAAAAGCATAATAGGCACGGTAAATTATGGCGTAAGCATCTATTAAAAAAAGTTTTTTCATGTGTTCATATTTTTATACCTGCCCCCTAACCCCCTAAAGGGGGAATAAGAACTGGAATAGATAAAAGTCTTAGAAATCAAAACATCCTCAATGTGTTTCCAAAATAAATTTTGGTATTAAATTTTCATATAAATTGCTTAAAAAAGAAAAAATTAGTATATGATTAATTTTATTTTGAATAAAGCTCTAGACTTCCCCTAAATATTCCCCCTTTAGGGGGTTAGGGGGCAGATTAGTTATAAATCTTCACTATTCTCAACAATGTTTTTTTGTTTTTCCATGGTCGATAACATACCGCAAGCAGCAAAAATGTCTTCTCCACGCGATTTGCGGATAGTGGTAGTTATACCATTGCTTGTCAGATAATCACGAAAGAAAATCATTTTATCTTCGTTAGAAGTCATTAAATCGACATTCGGTATAGCATGAAATCGAATTAAATTTACACGGCAATCAATTCCTTTAAGTATGCGAACCATTTCTACGGCATGTCGCATCGAGTCGTTAAAACCATCAAACATAATATATTCAAATGAAACTCTTCTTTGTTTACTAAAATCGTATTTTCGGAGTTCTTTCAATACATTTTCCATAGGATGGGCTTTCTGAACCGGCATAATTTTCAGTCTTTCATCCGGAAATGGTGAATGTAAGCTTATTGCTAAATGACAATTTGAGTGTTCAAGAAAAATTTTCATTTTCGGAATGACACCTATAGTTGAAACAGTTACTCTTCGGGGACTCCAGGCATATCCGTATTCTGCTGTAAGCACTTCGAGTGTGCGAAGTAAATTTGGTAAATTGTCCATGGGTTCACCCATTCCCATAAACACGAGGTTTGTTACTTTTTCGGCTTCTGGTATAGATAAAATCTGATTTAGTATTTCAGTATCAGTTAATTGGGCTGTGAATCCTTGCTTACCAGTCATACAAAACAAGCAGTTCATTTTACAGCCTACTTGCGACGACACACAGAGTGTATTTCTATCTTCATCAGGAATATAAACGGTTTCAATAAAATTCCCGGTTAATGTTTTAAATAAGTATTTTTTAGTTCCATCAACCGATTCTACTTCTTGGTCAGGCAAACTGCGACCTACATCATATTTATCAGCTAAAATATCTCTGTTTTTAGCTGACAGGTTTGTCATTTCGCTGATACTGAATACACGTTTTTTGTATAACCAATCAGCAATTTGTTTGGCAGTAAATGATGGCATAGCCAATTCTGCAACTATCGTTTTTAATTCTTCTATCGTTTTTCCTGTCAATGGAATTTTAGGCATATCAATTCAATTTTATGATATTTGAAATTATATATTGTGTGCAAAGTTAATCATTTGTTTATAAAAAGAAAACGGAATGAAATTACTCATCCCGTTTTCGATAAAAACATTTTTTCGATTGAAGTTTAATCAAAAGAAATTCAACCGATTATCTTTGATATCAGCATTATCTTTCAAATCCTGAATTATCATATAAGGTAAAGAATAACTCATACGTGAATTCAATTGCATAATTTGCATTTTTGCATCAAAAGGAGCTGGATTTACTTGTGGATTAAGAGCTTGTACAACATAAACACCTGCAAGGCCTTTGATTGGAGCTGATACTTTGTTGGCGGCTAATGCTGACACTTTACCTATAACAGCTGGCTCAGAACCTGCTACTCCAAATTGATATGCTGAAAAGTTTACAGCCGGAGCATTTTTAAGTTCTACGCCAATTGTTGTTGCCAATGTTTCAATTGATGGAGTCTTTGAAAGTTGTGCAGTTAAATTCTTAATTATCAATTCAGCTTTTTTGTCGCGAATTAATTCAGCTTTCAATTGGTCAGTAACTTTTTCTACAGACTTATAGCCTTTTTCGTTTATTTCAGTAACTTTTGCTACAACAAATTGATTTCCACAATCATAAACATCTGAAACATCGCCTTTATCGTTTTCGAATGCCCAACGGATAATTTGGCGTGATTGAGCAATTTCCGCAATTTTATCTGTAGTTTTATATAAATCGGTAGCGGTACGAACTGAATAAGATTTTTCTTTTGCTTTTTGATCAAATTTATCTCCTGTTAGTTCAGCTGCAAATTGTTTGGCCTCATTATAAATTTTACTTACCGTAGTGTTGCTGGTAGAAACTTTAATTTCTAAAATTGCCAATCTCACTTTTCTGCGAGCCGGAGTTTTTTCCATTACTTGCATAATTTGTGTGCCTTGTTCATTTTTCATAGTAAAAATGCCATTTGCAGGACTAGAAAAAGCTTTGGTAATCAAATCTTTGTCCATTCCTTGCATTTCCTCTACTATCCAGCCAATTTCACCTCCATTAGAGGCTGTTTGTTTTACTGCTGAATATTTCATAGCTAATTCAGCAAAATTTCCACCTGCATTTATTGCTGAAATCAAGCTATCGCTTTTACTTTCATCGTTTTTAGTAAGGAATATATGACGAAGTCTTACCGAATCGGAATGCATAATTCCGGTTTCTACAACTTTAGCCATAGTGTAAGTATCTACATTAAAGATTGGGCCAACTACTGCACCAGCTGCACTACCAAAAGCGAAATCTTTCAAATTTGAAGGAACATTAGTTTCTGAATAACCATTTGCATTATATCTTACTTCTGAGTTTGAATTTACAAAACCGATAATATCAGGTGTGGTTTTAAATTCCGTACTTAAAGTATTCATGGTAGTCTCAGCTTTCTTAAAATCATCGTTCGAAGGTTTTACATCGAAAACAACATAATTCAACGTGCAATTTGCCTCTTGTTTAAATTGTTCTTTTTGTTTTTTATACAAATCTTTGATTTCGCTATTGCTAACACTTACAGCTGAATCGCTTACTGTAAAATAGGGTTGAACTATATAGTTTACATCATAACTTGTTTTTGATGCTTCAAAATTCATTTTAGCATCCAAACTATTTGCTGTAATAGTTTTTGAAATTAAAGCATTGTATTTTTCTTGTAATACACTGTTTTTTACAGTTTTTTCCCAGAACAACCAATAACTTTTAAATTTCGCAATTTGTTGACGCATTTCTTCATTTTCGGGAGTTTGTTCTAAACTGTTTAGAAATTGCACCAATGCCGGACGACTAAATTGTCCATTCTCGCCTGCAAATGCACGACGTTGTGAGATTAATTGGTGAGTTTTATTCCCAATTAAATAATCCGAAAGCTCGTCGGCACTAACTGCTAAACCTACTTCTTTAGCTTGAGCGTTTAAAATTTTTTCGTTTACCAAGCTTTCCCAAACCGATGTACGTAGTTGATTCATAACATCTTCGCTTAAATCCGACTGTCCTGTTTCAATTTTGTAAACTTCAACCATTTGTTCGATAGACGCAGAATAATCGTTGATGTTTATGTCTTCACCCGCTATAACTGCAACTGTTTCTTGTGATTTTCTGAAAAAAGACGAACTGTTATTGAGAAAGTCGCCTACTATAAATGCTAATAACGCGAGTCCTACCACTACTAAAAGCATAACTCCGTGACTTCTGATTTTTCCTAAAACTGCCATTTTTTTTAATTAATATGTATTTTAAATTTATTATTTCTTTTTAATTTGAGGGCACGAATATACGAAAAAAAACGCTTATAAAAACGATTTTTTTTATTTTTTTCACAGTAATAATAGTTATAGTCTGTATTTCAAAAACTTATAAATATTATTTATAAGGGATAACTATTAAAAATTTACTGTAAAATTTGATTTTTTAAGTATTAAATGAGTTTTTGAAATTATGAATTATTCAATAACTCCGAGTTTAACTAATTCAATTCTGTTATTTGTTACTTTTACACATTTACAACTAAATCCTTCAATACGTATTATTTCATTTAATTTTGGGAAATGCTGATGGTGGTGTAAAATAAAACCGGCTATAGTTTCATATTCATCTAAATCAGGAATATTCAAGTTGAATTTCTCATTGGCTACGCTTACTTCCAATCTGCCTGAGAAAAGATATTCATTCTCACTTGTTTGCTCAGCTACATAATCTTTCACATCATGTTCGTCTTCGATTTCGCCAAAAATTTCTTCAATAATATCTTCTAAAGTAATAATTCCGGCTGTACCTCCGAATTCATCAACTACTACGGCTATACTTTTCTTTTGCTGCATAAAAGTTTTCATCAGTTTCTGAGCAGCCATGTTTTCAGGTACTATCGGAATTAGATTGATAAATTTTTTCCAATCTTTCTGATGTTCAAACATTTCAGAAGAATGAATGTATCCAATTATGTTATCAATGTCGTTTTTATAGATTGGAATTTTTGAAAAACCGGTTTCTATAAAGGTCTGTTTAAGTACTTCTAATGTTGTATTATATTCTAAAGCTATTATTTCGGTTCGTGGAACCGAACAATCTCTTAGCCTAACTTTTGAAAAATCGAGAGCATTTTGGAATATTTTAACCTCGTTGTCGTATTCTTTTTCGTTTTCTTTATTTTCAAAACTTTCCTGAAGTAAATAATTCAAATCTATTCTTGAAAACACATTTTCCTGTATAGATGAACTTATACCTACTCCAAAAAGTTTCATTATACGTATTGACAGCCAAGAACTAAAGCTTGAAATTGGATACAATATAAAATAAAAAAGCAATAATATCCACGAAAAAAAGCGCAACCACAGATTTGGATTAATTCTAAAAAAAGTTTTTGGAAGAAATTCTCCTGTAATTAAAACTATGGCTGTGGCGAATATTGTTTGTATTAAAGTTAGAATTAACTGGTTTTGAATGAATCCATTAAGCCATGGACTTAAAATATCAGCCATCAACAATCCATAAATTACGAGGGAAATATTGTTCCCTACCAGCATTGTAGATATATATTGCTGCGGATTACGATAAAAAATGGACAATATAGATGATGCCAAACTTTTTTGTTTCTTGTCGAGTTCAAATCTCAATTTATTTGATGAAACAAATGCTATCTCCATACCCGAAAAAAAGGCTGAGAAAGCTAAAGACCAAAATATGAAAACTATATTTTCCAAAATCAACAAAATATTTGTTCCGTAAAAAGCTGCAAATATACATAAAGTTATTGATTTTTTTAAGTTTAAACCATCATTTCTCTGTTTTTTGGGTTTGTTTGGCTCAACATTTAATTTGTAAAATAAGTATCATGAATAAAAAATTGCAACTAATTTTGAGTTTCCTCCGGTAAAAATGCAAAACAATAAATTTGTTTTGTATTTAAATATAAGTATATCAGCTAAATACAATTCAACAATTAAATAATATTCATTTTGTGAGTAAATGCATTTGTTGTTTTAAAAAAAAGCAGTATCTTTGCAACCGCTTTTGAAAAACGATTCAGTAGCTCAGCAGGTAGAGCACATCCCTTTTAAGGATGGGGTCCTGGGTTCGAGCCCCAGCTGGATCACTTATAATTTCAACAGCAAACACACATTTTTGATGATTTAGTAGCTCAGCAGGTAGAGCACATCCCTTTTAAGGATGGGGTCCTGGGTTCGAGCCCCAGCTGGATCACGTAAAAAAGCCTTCCCGATTAAGTTCGAGAAGGCTTTTTCAATTTCTTGCAAGTGTTTTTTTTTCAATACTTTTATTACAATCTTAATCCTACCGTTAAATTAACAATGCCACCATTTCTGATTACGTTTTCTATTTGACCGGCAACATTAGAAGTGCCGTTTGGTAAAGTATATCTCAAGTCGGTAGTTATGAAACCTAAAAAATTAACTCCAGCGCCTAATTGCCAATTCAATGCTGGTGTTGTATCAAACAATTCATCAGTCGAAAGTAGTTTTGAAAAACTTGGACCTCCATTTAAATGAATACTTACTAAACCTAAATCTAATAGTTTTAAACCAACCATTACTGGAGCTTTTAAATAATTTAAGCTTGTATTGCCATCTTTATACGATACAAAATATAATTCAGGTTGCAAATAAAGTTTTTTTCCAAACTGAAAAAATATACCTGCCGAATAATTTGCTCTTAATTCGTTTAGCAAATTTTCTTCATTTATTTCTGTAGAACTCACATCTAAACCGAATTTTGGACCATACCAAAACTTCTTATTATCCTGTGCAAAAATCATTGCCGATAAACTCAGCAAACAAATTGAAATAATAATTTTTGTTTTCATTTGATTTGCGTATTAAATTTTTAAATATTTGATGCAAAAGTTATTAGAGCATTAAAATTCAATCGATTATAGTTGAAAATCTTTAGTTGAAGAATGTATGTATTCCAATTTCAAACAACAATATAATTTCAAACTACAAATACTAAGCCATTATCATTAATAATGAGTTAAACAGATAAAAAACGTCAAAGCAAATAATTTAAAGTGTATTGATAATTTATAATTTCACATTTGGAGGTAAAAACGATGTAATATCTTTGCCAAAGGTAATTAAATCTCTGGCAACAGTGGATGATATATGTCCATATTCTGCTTCAGTAAAAAGAATAACAGTTTCTATTCCAGTTAATATTCTATTGGTTTCACCTATTGTTCGTTCATATTCAAAATCGCCAACTGAACGTAAACCACGTAAAATGAATTTTGCATCAACCGATTTTGCAAAATCAATCGTTAAGCTATTATATGCTTCAATTTTTACTCGTGATTCATTTGCGAATGCCTGATGTATAATATCTAATCTTTTTTCAACAGAAAAAAGCGTTTTCTTTGATTGATTGGTACCAATACCTATTACAATTTCGTCAAAAATCTCTAATCCTCTTATTACTATGCTGTAGTGTCCAATTGTAAGAGGGTCAAATGTGCCTGGAAATATGGCTCGTTTCATATTATATTCAATTTTTTTTGTATTTTTGGCGTGATTATTGACATAAAGTATTGCAAAGATATGAATTTTATTACAATGATATTCTTTTTTTTGCAATGCATATTTAAACTTTAAATGTATATAGATGCATTTTGTATAATAGTAATATAATTTTGAATTTCACGTTTATAATAAAAATCGAATTTTATGAAAAAATTAATTTTGTTCAGTTTAATTTTATTCTGTTTTGTAAGTGCTAATGCACAGTTAAATTTTGGATTAAAAGGTGGCTATAATTCATCTTTGACATTTGAAAATATTGCATCTATACAAACTGGTGGTTATAATTTAAACAATGTAAAATCTGAATTAGCCAATGGTTTTCATGCAGGAGTATTTGGAAGGGTATTTATTGATAAATTTTATATTCAGCCCGAGTTGCTTTATTCTTTACAAAAAAAA
>CAMBSB010000183.1 GCA_945870155.1 Paludibacter jiangxiensis
CTCTGATAAATAGCGATAACAATCTTCATCTGTTGAAAATGCTTTGTGAAACTTTATTGAATTCACACCTAAAAATTGATTTCGTTGATTCATGCTACAAAAGTAGCAATTATAAAAATAGTGGGCGGTCTAAGCGCCTATACCAATAAGATTATTTAATCATTAAATTTTAATATATTGCATATTAAGTGTCATTGCAATTATAAGTTTAAACAAAATCAATGATTTGTATTATAGAAGTAGAACTGAGTTTATTGCAAATTTTTTTGAAATTATTTGTTTACATTTGTAGCTTTAATTTGAAATGTTAACACTTGAAATGTCAATGGCCGAATATCCCGATAGTTATCGGGTTTTGGACAAACAAATGGATGATTATAAAAGTAACTACTCAGCCCCCCAACCCCCTAAAGGGGGAGTTTTGGGGCATAATTTGAAGTTAATTCATAAAATAAACTGACTATATTCTTATTTTTTCAGCAATTTATCTCCTTAATTAAATCAAAATCGTTTTATATCAATTTGAGAGATGCTGAGTAGTAACTTATAAAATAACAACAACTCAAAGTACCTATTTTATTCCCCCTTTAGGGGGTTAGGGGGCAGGTATTAAGATATAATTATACACGCATGAAAATTCTGCATACTTCCGACTGGCACTTAGGGCATCGCCTACACGAGCAATCACAAATGGAGGAACAATCACTTTTTTTGGATTGGTTGATAAACTATATCGAGGCAAATGAAATTGATGTTTTATTGATTTCGGGCGATATATTCGATGTGGGTGTGCCACCTTCGCAAGCACAAAAACTGTATTACGATTTTTTAATTCGCTTGCATAACAGCACTTGCAGCGAAGTGATAATTACTGGTGGTAACCATGATGCGCCCAGTACGTTAAATGCGCCCAGGGAATTGCTCAATGCACTTAATATCCGACTTGTGGGTAAAGCTACTGACAGTATTGATGATGAAATATTTAGAATTTCAATTGATAATGAGGATATAATTGTGGCGGCTGTACCTTATTTAAGAGATCAGGATATTCGTCGCGCAATTGCCTCCGAAAGTTTTGAAGAAATAAATAATCGCTACAAAACGGCATTAACAAATCATTTTTCAGAAATAGGGGCACGTTGTAATTTACTGAAAACTCAACAAACCAAAGTGATTGCCATGGGGCATTTGTTTGCTATTGGTGGTAAAACTTCGGATAGCGAACAGAGCATATATGTTGGAAATTTAGGTGATATTGGTGCTGCCGATTTTCCGGAAGTATTTGATTATGTTGCACTTGGACATTTGCATCGCTCACAATTAGTGGGTGGAAATGGGCATATCCGCTATTCAGGCTCACCCTATATTCTCAGTTTCAGCGAAGTGGGTCAGGATAAGAAAATAATTGAGATAAGTACAGATAAAACATTGGAAATTAAAGAGATAATTGTTCCAATGTTTAGAAAAATAGTACAAATACAAGGTTCGGTTGAATCTTGTAAACTTCAAATGGAACGTTTACATTCAGAAGATTTGTCACTAATACCTTGGGTGGAAGTGATTTTGACAAATCAGAACGAAGCTGCTACCGGATATAAAGAAATTTACACTTTTGCGCGTGATTTGAAAATGGAAGTATTGAAAGTTACTGTAAAGGATAACCGACAATATGAAGATTATATTCACAAACTGGAAAACATACAACATTTAAATTCCTTTACACCCCTTGATGTGTTTAAATTAAAATGTGAGGAACAAGCAGTGGATTTAACTGAAAATGAGGAGCTTCTGGATGCTTTTAATGAGATTTTACAAGTTGTAACTGAAAATGATTAGTTAAGAAATGAGAGTTTTAAAAATTGAATTACAAAATATTAACTCGCTTAAATGCGATACGCCTATTGTTATTGATTTTGAGCAACAAAGGTTCGAAGATGTGGGATTATTTGCCATTACCGGACCCACAGGAGCCGGAAAAACAACTTTGCTTGACGCGATTACCATTGCTTTATACCGTAGAGTAGCACGTTTCGAAAAATCGAGCAACAATGCCAAATTGGAAGATGTGGTGAGTTATGGTGCTGCTACTGCCATGGCACGAGTTACTTTCGAAGCATTAAATACCCGATACGAAGCGCAATGGGACATCCGCCTTATGAGCAATGCCGGAAAACTTTTGGGAAAACCGGTTGAAAATGTAAGACTGAAAAACCTCACCAACGGGCATATCATAGCTGAGTCCAAAACCTTATGTGATGAAAAAATTATTGAAATTTCGCAACTTAGCTACGACCAGTTTTTGCGTTCTATTTTATTGGCACAAGGCGAATTTGCTGCATTTCTGAGTGCTAAAAATTCAGAAAAAGGACTGCTTTTGCAACAAATTGCAGGCGACGAAATATATCGTAAAATTGGCGAAACCCTGAAAAACAGAATCTTTGAAGAGAAGGAATTGCTTAAGCAGATTAAGAGCAAAATTAATACTGATGATTTGCTGAGCATTGAAGATGTAGAATCGTTGAAAGTTGAAGAAACGCAATTGATTGAAAATCAAGTAATATTGAATACCGAATTGCGTGTGTTGGATGACTTGCTAAAAAAGTTTGAACTTAAAGAAAACTTGCAGAAACAAAAACTTGAATTAGAAACACAAAAGCGAAAATTCAGCGAGGACATTGAAAAAAGCAAAGATGTTTTTATTTTACTCGCAAAACATGAGGAGTCGGAGCCCATTTCGCAAGATTTAAAAGAAGTAATCAGACTTGAAAATGAAATTCAGCATAAACATAAGCGCATTGGAGTTATTGATGCTGAATTGGCCGATTTTGATAAAAAACTAATAGAAGCCAATGTAATTCTGTTAAGCACCAAAAATGCATACAATGAAAAAGAAGTAACTGCTCAAAAATGGCAAACTATTCTCGAAAAAGTAACTATACTCGACACTAATATTAAATTAAAAAAAGTATTAATTGCAGGAAAAGAGCAAGAAATACTTTTAAAAAATAATGATTATACAGCTCTAAATCAAAGTTTTGAGAAATACAATACGGATTTTAAAAATCTTGAAAATTCAAAACTGGCATTACAATTATACTTTGATAAAAATAAACAAGTTGATGCGATACAAAGATATTTTAGCAGCTGGAATACCCAATTAACTACCCGAAAAGCCAATTGGGAACGAATGATGATTGTTAATTCTCAAAAAACTCTAGCTATCGGGACTATTGAAAAAAACAAAACGTTAAAAATTGAGTTAGATAAAAACTTAAAAATAGAATCCGAAAAACTGGACTTGTTGAATTCGGATATTAAAGTTTTACAGGAATATTTAAATAAATCAGGTTTAGATAATTTAGTTGCACAACTCGGAAAATTAAATAATAAAAAGGAAATGCTGCTTGACTTGAAACTTAAATCGTTTAATTACAATGATTTAGTGACAAGTAGAACAATAATGACTGAACAACAAACAAGCTTTGCGCAAAAAGCTGAGTTTTGTTCAACACAAATTCAGCGCCTGGAAGAGGAAATTGTGCAATACACGGCCATGTTAAAAGACGCTGAAGATTTGTTTGAAAAGGACAGCTATATAATTAGTTTAGAGGCCGAACGCAAAAAATTGAAACCCGGCGAAGCATGTGCTTTGTGTGGTTCAACCGAGCACCCTTTGGTTGAAAAATATGAAGATTTGCACATTGACGAAAGCAAAAAGCGTTTGGAAGAGCGTAAAACGAAGTTAGAAAAACTTAAAACGGACAAGAAAAACCAAGAACTTGAATTGACAAAGAATGATATTGAGCTTAAAAACTTACGCGCGCAGTTACAGAAAATTGAAAATGAATTAAATGACACCTACCAAAAATTCTCTGCGCATAATTCAGTATTTAAAATTGAAGAAATTTCGATTATTGAAAATGAAATTAAAGTTGCTGATAATGAGATAAATACAATTGGCAGAAGTATCGAGAAATCGCAAGAACACCAAAAAAATAAAAACAACAAGGAAGCCGAATTAAAATTGATTGAGAATGCTATCAAGACTTTTGAGCTTGAATTAATTCAACTTACAAGTGCTGTTTCAAATTTTGAAAATGAGATTTTAAAATATGAAGATGAAACCGAAACCCTCAAAACTAACATCAACGAAATTGAAAGACAATTGGTTGTACAACTTGCCAACTGCGATTTGCAATTGCCTGAAATAGAACAGACCAGTCAATTTTTACTCCAAATTGAATCTATCATAAAAAACTACACCGAAAATTCAAGGAAACTGGTTGAAACTGAAAATACTATTGACCAGATTGCGATTGAAATCAAGAATGTAAATAAACAAATTTCAGATAAAAACGATGATATTCAACAGATTAAACAAGTAATTGAGAATCTGACCCTTGAGCAAAATCAATTAATAGGAGCCAGAAACGAACTTTTACCCACAGCAATAAGCACCGATGTTAAAAGAGCAGAATTACAGCAAGAAATAGAAAAAGCCAACAAAGCACTTACCATTGCCATCGAAAATATTGGCAATTTAAAACAATTGCAAACGGCACTTCATGGCGAAAAAACAAGTATTGAGCAGGAACAAATAGTTAATAATGAGTTGCTAAAGAACAATTCGAACTTATTGAACGAAAAAATTGAACTGAGTTCTTTTGCTTCGCGCGAAGAATTGCAATTGGCCATTTTACCCGATGCGGTTAAAACCGAATATTTGCAAATACGCAAAGAATTGAATGAAAATGAAATAAGAATTAAAACGCTTAGCACAAAACTCGAAAGTGAACAAAATGCCTTAGAAATAGACCTGTTAACCGACCTTACAAGTGAAGAAGCGAACATTCAAAAAAGTCGGATTACAGAACATAAGGAAAAAATACAAAACAGATTGGGTGAAATTACGGAGAGTTTCAGGAAAGATGCTTTGATAAAGGAACGGAATGTTGAAGTTGTAAAAAAAATAAATGCCCAGGAAAGTATTTGTCTGAAATGGATGAAGTTAATGAATATATTAGGAGGGTCGCAGGATGCATTTAACACTTATGTTCAGCGACTTACGCTTAAAAACCTGATAGATTTTGCCAATTTTCACTTGTATAAACTAAATCGGCGGTACTCACTTCAACTCAACCCAACTTATAAACCCGGCGAAGAGCTTAATTTTAAACTTGTTGACCATTATCAGGCCGACGAAACACGCTTAGTGGAAACTTCGAGTGGTGGCGAAAAGTTTCTTATTAGTCTTTCGTTGGCATTAGGACTGTCCGACTTGGCAAGCCATAATGTTAGCATAGGGTCACTATTTATCGATGAAGGTTTTGGTACACTGGATAGTAATACGCTCGAAATAGTTATTTCCTCGCTCGAAACCTTAAAAGCACAGGGTAAAATGATAGGAATTATATCGCATGTAGATAGTTTAAAAGAGCGAATTCAGGTTCAAATTCAGGTTACGAAAAAAAATAATGGTGTAAGCATTGTAGAAATAAATTGATTTTGTATTTTTGACAAAAATTTTAGCCAACTGATATTAAAATTAAATTTTCACCCATTATATTAATTTATTGTTGAATTTATTATGGCAATAGACACCAGCGATTTAAGCGATGCAACTTTCAAAGCAATCATGACAGAATCAGAAAAATTTAATGAAAATCTGACATTACAATTTGGTTTGTTATCTTACGAATGCGAAGACGAGGAAGAATTTATTAAAAAATCGGAGAAGTTGATACGTAAAATGTTGAAATACAATATAGATACCATTGATGATATATTTTTTGGTGAACCTCCAACCAAAAGTGCTTTTCATCAGGTTTTAACTAAAATTCAGTCGAATATCAATTCCTTGCATCTTAAAAAAATAAGATGAATTTGTTTTAGTATTTAGTCAACATTTGAAATTATCGGCTCCCAACCTCCCGACATCCCGATAGCTATCGGGAGGATAAATTGCCGGGGAATTTGTAGTGCGGTCGTAAGTATTTTACATTTAACAACTCATTATACGTTCGATTAAAGTTGCAGAATATCAAATGTTTACAGGACTATTTGGGTGCAGAGGAATAACAATTTCAGTTTATTTTATTGTCAAATTTTTAAATTCTATGGGTTTTCCTTCGGCCTGAAATCCGATGTATCCTTTTATTTTGGTTAATTCAGATACTTTGTTTTGTAACTCACCATTAATATAAACTTCAAGAGTCCCGTTTTTACTTTTAACTATCATATTATTCCATTCACCCAAGGACTTTTCATTCGAAGTCTCCATTTTTGGCACTGTAAATTTTACTTTGTCATTACACTCTTTTGCCCAAAGTCCATTCATGCAAATAATATCTCCGGCTGCACCGGCTTTTTGTTGTACCTGATAACACACCGGCCAAATACTGTCTTTGGCTTGAACATGTATCAAAACACCACTATTGGCAGCTTCAACCGTCCAACGCCAATCGACTGATAATGTGAAGTTTTTGTAGGTTTTTTTTGTGCGGATGTATCCCGAACTAACATTACTAACTTTTAAAACTCCTTCATCAAATTTAAAGAGGGCACTTGGTTCAATCGATTTGTTGTTAATTATATAGACCCAATTTTTAGAACTTGTATTATTGAAAAGATTTTTTGAAAACAAAGTTTGAGAATTTACAAGCAAAACACATAAAATACTTAATATCAATATAGAAAACGGAATTTTGCGCTTCATAGCTAAATGTTTTTTTGAGTTCATTATAATTTTTGCAAATATATGAAATTTATATCTTTAATACGTCAAGAATTCAATCTGAAAATTATTTAGTTGCTATTAAAAGTAGAAGTGGTTTAACAAATAGGTTTTGATATTGTTTAGCTCTTTAATTCATTTCTTTCTTATGTTTTTTGCTTTTTACTCATGTTAATATAGTGTTTTGTACTAAGCTTTTAATAAGGTATTCAACTTTCACTGTTTGCTAATTTCTTGATTGACTGATTATTATAAATGAATACCAATTGATTATCAGCTGGTTATACAAATTTAGCTTTTGTATTTTTTTTTTCGTTCTACCCTTCCTCTACCTGCGGTAGATACATGCGGCAGGCAGGCTCACCCCCAACCCCTCTACTTGATCTCTATCCCCCTTCGGGTACTTTCTCCAAATAGAGTAAGAAAAAGGAAAAATGTTTTTGAGAAGGGAATAAGGCTCCAAACCCAGAATGAGGAATATGAGATGAGAAACCGCCCAATCTGAAATTTTCAGATTGGGCGGTTTTGTTTATCAATAAATTCAAATGCTTTTGAACTTATTAAAGTTGAATCAAGTCGATGTATTGACTGTTTGAATTCGTAATTCCATCGGGAGATGTGAAGTAAATCCAGCAATGGACACTTTGACCAGCCCAAATATCAGGCAATTCCACATCTGCATTAACAGCATCCCGCAAAGCTATGTTTTGTTTAAGCAATGCTTCTTTAGAATTTTCATTGAAAAAAACCAGATTAACTCCATCATTAGTAGCATTACCTGTTAAATCGGTGTAATTCCATTCGACTTTAACTGTTGTTCCAACAGTCTTGACAGCTGACAGCAACCCCGAACCATATAGCCTTCCGATTGATATTTTCAATTTGCTATAGTCGAGAACGAAATCAGGAGCTTCACCCGTAACAGCCTCTTTTAAGGCAAGCGAAACAGCTTGATTTTTACCCAAATTACTTCCAAAAGTAATTTTGAATAGTTCTCTCATACAACTCAGTTCGCTATTGACGAAACCAAATTTGGTGCGCTGTGCCACTTGTTTATCCGTATTTGGATTTGAAGGAGTTTTAAAAACTTTGAGAATGCATTTCCCATTTTTGGTATACGCAGCTACTGCGCTACCATGACGACCGGAGATTGCTCCGAAGGTTGTTGAATTAAATGTAGCCATAATAATATATTTTTAAATTTTTATGTTTTTGTTTACACTCCATTTTTATGAAAACTATTTGATTTAATTACCTAATCAACTGTGGACCATCTGTGGAGCATCAGTGGAGCTTCTGTAGAGTTGCGGTATTATAAAACTGGTGGTGAATGAGACTTGGTTTCCATATCTTATCATTTTGTGTGCGGCACAAAAAAAATGCAGCACGGGTTAATTGTGCTGCAAAGAAATATGAATCAAATCGTTAGTGAGGTTTACCTAACGTTAACCTAACTTACTTATTTGTGTTATTTAACTTTCTCTGTTGTAATATTCTTCTGCTTTTTTCTCAATATCTTTAAATGGTCTAAGAAAAACGTCCTTTTCAGGGTTTTTTGATTTTGAAAGCAGCACACTATATTTGCTGAGATCTTCTCCAAATAACTGCCCTAACTCAATCATTAATGCTTGTTTGTTACTTGCTAAAAACCCATCTTCTGTTTCGAACATTCGGTTATCGTACATTGCTGAAATTATTTTGATAAAATCTGTTTTCTTATTGTGTGCAAGTTTAAATTTGGATGCTATAATATCCGTATTACTTTTTGGATTTGAAGAAACGGCCATTGCTTCCCATTGCCTTAAAAGTGATTGAATTTCGTTTCGCAATTTATCCAGTTCTATAAGTAACATATAGTAATACAAGGAAATTATAGTTTTATCTTGAACAGAAAACTCCCTTTCTTGTTCTAAATGCTTTTCAAAGAATATTTTGATTTCATTATCAAAAATTGCATTTACGTGCTGTTGATTATTTATAAAATCAACACGCCAATTTAATAGATTTTCAAACTTTATTTCATAAATGCGTTTCAACGAATTGATATCCGAGAAATCATTACATACATCCCAAAATTCACGTTTTATGCCATCTAAATCAATTTCACATAACTCCATAAAGCGATTGTGAAGATTTTTCACATATAAATCAGTTGCATAAAGTACATAATTTTGTTTGTCATTGAAGGCATCAATGGTATAAATTGATATTTTTATAATAGCTATTGCTTTGTCAGTGATTTCTGTGTGTTTCATAGTTAATTATTGATTCAATTCTTTGTTATAATATTCTTCGGCTTTACTTCTAATTGTATCAAATGGTTTCAGGAAAACGTCTATTTCGGGATTTTTTGATTTTGAAAGTAACACACTGTAATTACCTAAATCCTCATTAACAATCCGACCGAATTCATTCATTAGTTCTTGTTTACTACTTGCCTGATAACCATCTTCCGTTTCGAACATACGATTATCGTACATGGCGGAAAGGATTTTGATAAAGTCCGTTTTCTTTTTTTGAGCAAGTCTGAATTTAGATGCAACTGAATAGTTTTGATTGTTTTGATGAATATTCGTTTCGATATTTTCAGAGAGTAATCCTAAATTTTGAAGTTTTTCAAGTTTTCGTATTTCATCACCAATTCTACTTACAATTAAATATCCTTCCTCTTTCAAAGACTTATGAAAGTGAACTTTGTGTATGTTTGTGTCTAATAAAATAAGATTAGTTAACTTTTTTATGCTGTCTTTTGACTGTTCCAATTCATTGTATTGCAATGTAAAATTGTTTAGTCTAATTTTTTGATAATCAAATTTATAAAAACTTATATATTCTCTTTCTATAATTTGATTAAAGTCATCCATTAGATTCTCTCCCGCTTGTGAAACGATAATATGATAATTTGAGATTAATGTTTCAAAATAAGGTAAATATTTGAAATGGCTTTTTGTGAAGTGAAAATTCAATTAGTAAATGCAACTTTGCAGACAAAATAGGAAAGTTTGTTTTTTCAGAGCCAGGAGGAACCAGTCCCCCCTTGCTCTGATGGGAAAAATTACTTATATTGTCTACCGACCAAAGTTGACATTTATGAGTCATTTAA